>CBINCZ010000017.1:0-14756 GCA_966249295.1 uncultured Gemmatimonadales bacterium | reverse complement strand
CTCGCGGACGGTCGCCAGATCTTCTGAAGCTGTCTATCTTTCGGAAACCCGGAGCCGCTCCTCCGCCGCCGGGCGGACGGGCGGCTCGCTTGCTATCTCGCATGGAGTGTTGCATGGCTGATCTGACTGACCGACTGGACGATCTCGCTGCTCGACTGGCCAAACTCCGGGGTTTCCTTTGACCTCGATGCCAGACGTGCGCGCATAGCCGACATCGAGGCCCAGCAGGGCGACCCCTCATTCTGGACCAACCAGGACCGGGCGCGCGAGCTGGTCCAGGAAGTCAAGCAGCTCAAGGGCTGGGTCACACCCTTTGATGACCTGGATGGTCGCATCAGCTCTGCCCGCGAGATGGCGGAGCTTCTCGAGGCCGAGCCGGATGAGTCGCTGTCCGCCGAACTCGAGTCCGAAGTCCCGCGTCTCGAGTCCAGTCTCGAGGCCTTCGAGCTCAAGACCATGCTGCGTGGCCCCGACGACGTTCGGGATGCGCTGCTCACCATCCATCCGGGCGCCGGCGGCACCGAGTCACAGGACTGGGCCGAGATGCTCATGCGCATGTACGTGCGCTGGGCCGAGCGGCAGGGATTCACCGTCCGGGTGCTCGACCTGGTCGAGGGCGAAGAAGCCGGCATCAAGTCGGCCACCATCGAGATTTCCGGCGAGTATGCCTACGGGTTCCTCAAGGCCGAGAAGGGGGTGCACCGCCTGGTGCGCATCTCGCCGTACGACTCGCAGGCGCGTCGTCACACGTCGTTTGCGTCGGTGTTCGTCTATCCGGACATTGATGACACCATCGAGGTCGATCTTCGCGACGAGGACATCAAGATGGATGTGTTCCGCGCCTCGGGAGCGGGCGGCCAGCACATCAACAAGACCTCGTCGGCCGTGCGGCTGACCCACATTCCCACGGGGATCGTGGTGTCCTGCCAGCAGGAGCGCAGCCAGCACAAGAACAAGGACACCGCCATGAAGATGCTGCGTGCCGCCCTCTACCAGCGGAAGCTGGAGGAGCAGCAGGCGGCCAAGGCGGCGGTGGAGGCGACCAAGACCGACATCTCCTGGGGCCACCAGATCCGATCCTACGTCTTTCAGCCGTACACCATGGTCAACGACCATCGGACCGAGGTGAAGGTGAGCGATGTGCAGCGGGTGATGGACGGCGACCTCGAGGCGTTCATCCAGGCCTACCTCAAGCAGTTCGGGGGAACTGCCGCGTGAGCGACGAGACCGAGCGACGCAGCTACATCGAGGAGCACCGCCGCGCCAAGCGCGACGCCATAGCGGCGCTGGGCATCCTGCCGTTTGCCTATCACTTCGACCGCACCCATTCGGCCGCCGAGGCGCTCGCGGCGTGGAATGACAGCATGGGCGAATCGGGCCCCGAGCTGGCGGTTGCCGGGCGGATCGTGTCGCTGCGCTCGCAGGGCAAGACGGCGTTCGCTCATGTCGAAGACGCCTCCGGTCGCATTCAGGCCTACCTGCGCCGGGATGAGCTGGCCGATGCATGGCCGCTCGTCGAGTTGCTGGACCTCGATGATCATGTCGGCATTCGCGGCACCTTGTTCCGCACCCGCACGGGCGAGGTAACGGTACGGGCGGCCGCGGTCACGATGCTCACGAAGGCACTGCGCCCACTGCCACGAGGCAAGGTGGAGCGGGTGGATGGCGTCGACGTGATGCACGGCGGCCTCACTGATCCCGAGGTGCGCTACCGCCAGCGCTACGCCGACCTGGCACTGCGGCAGGACGTGCGTGAGATCTTCCGGGTGCGGGCGCGGGCCATCACCTGGATCCGCCAGTTCCTCGACGGCCGCGGTTTTCTCGAAGTGGAGACACCGGTGCTGCAGCCCCTCTCCGGTGGCGCCGCTGCCCGGCCGTTCGTGACCCACCACAATACGCTGGACATGCCGCTCTATCTCCGCATCGCGGACGAGCTCTACCTCAAGCGGCTCCTGGTGGGCGGCCTCGAACGGATCTACGAAATTGGTCACGATTTCCGGAACGAGGGCATGGACCGGACCCACAATCCGGAGTTCACCATGCTCGAGCTCTACCAGGCTTACACGGACTACCACGGCATGATGGAGCTGTGCGAGGCGCTGGTGGCAGGCGTGGTCCGGGAGACCTGCGGGACCACCAGGCTCGAGCGGGACGGCACAATGTTCGATTTCAGCCCTCCGTTTGCCCGGGTACGCTTCGCCGACGCTCTCGTGGAACGAGCCGGCGTGGACGTGCGGACGGCCGACGACGCCACGATGCGCGCCGCCCTGGTGCGCAAGGGTGTACCAGCGACGGAGGCAGCGCAGTGGAGCGGGGGCAAGCTCCAGGATGAGCTCTTCAAGCGCTACGTCGAGGAAACGCTGGTGCAGCCCACATTCGTCATGGATCACCCGAGAGTGCTCTCGCCGCTCGCCAAGGAGCACCGCGATGATCCCCGCCTGGTGGAGCGCTTTGAGCTGATCGTGAACGGGACCGAGTGGGCCAACGCCTTCAGCGAGCTCAACGATCCCGACGACCAGCGGGCCCGTTTCGAAGACCAGGCGCGCCAGCGCGCCGCCGGTGATGAAGAGACGCAGCCCTACGACCAGGACTACATCAGGGCGCTGGAGTATGGCATGCCTCCCGCCGGTGGCATGGGCCTCGGCATTGATCGCCTGGTGATGATGCTGACCGGCGCCGCCTCGATTCGCGACGTGATCCTCTTTCCTGCCATGCGGCCGGAGGAAGGGTGAACGGCTCCGGGCCGTTCGCGCTCTTCCGCTGGCCGTCGGCGCTGGAACGGCGGATCGCCATCCGCTATCTCCGCGGGCGCCGGTCCCGGCGCGGTGCCTCGCTCAACACGGTAATCTCCATCGGTGGCGTCACCGTGGGCGTCATGGCGCTCATCGTGGTCCTCGGCGTGATGAACGGCCTCAGGAACGACCTGCGCGACCGCATTCTGGTCGCGAGCCCGCACCTGCGCGTCCTGACCTATGGCGCCGGCCTTCGGGTGGACAACTGGCGTGACGCCATTGCGGAAATCCGGAAAGACCCCGATGTGGTGGCGGTGGCGCCGGAAGTCATCTCGCAGACGGTCATCACCAAGGGCGCCGACTACGCCGAGGCGGTGAACGTGCTGGGCGTGGATCCCGACACCGGATCGCGGTCCGTCACCTCGCTGCCGTCGTCTATCGTCAAGGGCGACCTGAGCTTCAGGACCACCGTCGAGGGCGTCGATGGCGGCATCCTGCTGGGTGAGCGGCTGGCGTCACGGATCAATGCTTTCACCGGCGACGTGCTCACCCTGATTCCGCCCACCGCAGCCAAGGTGAACCGTGCCCTCGGCGTGGCGACGCCCAAGTTCTGGCGCTTCGAAGTCACCGGCCTCTTCAACACCGGCATGTTCCAGTACGACAACCAGTTCGTCGTCATGTCGCTGGCAACGGCCCAGGAGTTCACCGGTCTTGGGGATGCCGTCTCCAGCATCGCCGTCCGGGTCCGGAATCCCGACGAGGCCCCGGCTGTGGGCCACCGGCTCGAGGACAAGCTCAAGTATCCGTACCGGGCGCTCGACTGGCAGGCGCAGAATTCGAGCCTCTTCAGCGCGCTCCAGCTGGAGAAGCTGGCGATGGGGCTCATCATCTTTTTCATCATGATCGTCGCGGCGTTCAACATCGTGGGTTCGCTCACGATGGTCGTGACAGACAAGACCCGGGAGATCGGCATTCTTCGCGCAATGGGGCTCACGGCCCCGGCCATCGGCCGGGTGTTCCTGCTGCAAGGTGCCATCATCGGCCTGATCGGCACCACGGTGGGGCTGGTGCTGGGGCTCGCCATCTCGTATATCGTCGATTCCTCCGGCATGATCCGCATCGATCCGTCCATCTACTTCATCGACCACCTGCCGGTGCGGACCCAGCTCTCCGACGTCGCCATCGTGGTGGTAGCCAGCGTGCTGCTGGCCATCGTCGCCACGATCTACCCATCACGGTCGGCGGCGGGACTCACGCCGGTGGAAGCGATCCGGCACGAATGAGCGCGGTACTGGAAGCCAGCGGGATTCGTCGCGTCTTCACCGGCGGTGACGGCGAGCCGATCGAGGTGCTCGCCGGGGTGGATCTTGCCGTGGCGCGGGGCGAGTTCGTGGCCATCGTCGGGGCGAGCGGCGCGGGGAAGAGCACGCTGCTGCAGATCCTGGGCGCGCTCGACCCGCCGACGGCGGGTCAGGTGGTGCTCGAGGGCGTCGCCTACGACCGGCTGGGCGAAATGGAACTTGCTCAGCTCCGGAACCGCCGCATAGGATTCGTCTTCCAGTTCCATCACCTCCTCCGCGAGTTTTCGGCGCTGGAGAACGTGATGATGCCGATGCTCATAGCCGGGCGAGACCCCGATGCTGCGCGGGCGCGCGCCGCCGAGCTGCTGGAGGCAATGGGGCTGGCCGCGCGGCTGAGCCACCGGCCGGCACAGCTCTCCGGTGGCGAGCAGCAGCGGGTCGCGGTCGCTCGGGCGCTCGCGATGGACCCCGTCCTGGTGCTCGCCGACGAGCCGAGCGGCAACCTGGACTTCCATCACGCCGAGCAGCTGCACGAGCTGTTCGCCCGGCTGGCGCGTGAATTCGAAACGGCGCTGGTCGTCGTAACTCATAACCGGCAGCTTGCCGGGCGCGCCGAGCGCATCCTCTCCATGGAGAGCGGTCACCTGGTGCCGCACTCGGGATGGGAGGCAATGTCATCATGACCTGCGAAAACTGTGGCGAACGGGACGCGGTGGTGCACCTGACCCAGATCGAGGATTCCCAGGTGACCACGATCCACCTCTGCGAGCGGTGCGCCGCCGAACGGGGTGTCGAGCCGCCGCCGGCCGGCAAGACGCCGCTCGGCAGCTTCCTCGCCGCGATCGGGGAGGCCGAATCCCCGGACGTGGTCGAGGTCGCACACTGCCCCGGGTGTGGCGCCACATTTGCCCATTTTCGCGAGACCGGACGCCTCGGGTGCTCCGAGTGCTGGACAGCGTTCGAGGCGCCCCTGCGCGAGCTGGTGCGTCGCCTGCACGGCTCCACGGTGCATGTCGGCGAGCGTTATGTCGCCCGGGGCGATGTCTCAGCAGCGCGAAGCGAGGAGGACCTTCGGGAGCGCCTCCGCGTGGCCATCGAGACCGAGAACTTCGAGCTCGCCGCCGAGCTCCGCGACCGGCTGCGCCAATGATCGACCTCTCGCTCATGACCGATGGCGGCATGGGATGGCTGGACGCAAGCGGTCCCGAGAGTCACCTCGTCCTCTCGACCCGGATTCGCCTGGCCCGGAACCTTGCCGCGGTCCCGTTCCAGGGCCGGAGCGACGATGCCGAGCGCGAGCGCATCCTTCGGGACGTCACGGCGGCCGCCCATGAGACCGTCCTGCTCAGCCGGGCCGTGAGCTTCCGACTCGACCGGCTGGACGACGCCGACCGCCAGCTGCTGCACGAGCGGCACCTGGTCAGCAAGGAACTGGCAGGGATCGAGCCGGGAGGCAGGGTGCGCTACGGCGCAGCCCTGCTGCACCAGGACCGGATCGGCGTGATGCTGAACGAGGAGGACCACCTGCGGCTGCAGGGGCTGCACTCGGGCTTTGCCCTGCAGGCAGCCTATGCCGAGGTGGACCGGCTGGACGGGGAGCTGGGACGGCAGCTTGTCTTCGCCTTCCATCCGGAGTTCGGTTATCTTACAGCCTGTCCAACGAATGTGGGCACGGGCCTCCGAGCATCCGTCCTCATCCATCTTCCCGGCCTCGTCCTCACCAAGGAAGTTTCCCGCGTCCTGCAGGGTCTGGCGCAGGTCGGGTTGACGTTCCGGGGCCTGTATGGTGAGGGCAGCGAGGTCGTCGGCAACTTCTTCCAGCTGTCCAACCAGACGACGCTCGGCAAGAGCGAGACGGAGTTGCTGGATCATCTGGCCCGCGTCGTGCGTCAGGTGATCGAATACGAGGAACAGGCGCGGCAGGTACTGCTCCAGAGCGCGCCCACGATCATCGAGGACAAGGTCTGGCGCGCGTACGGGTTGTTGCGCCATGCACGAAACCTGTCCTTCGACGAGGCCATGAACCTGCTGAGCGCCGTGCGGCTCGGCGCCGGGCTGGGGTTGATTCCCGGCATCGGCATGTACACCCTCAACAAGCTGCTGATCCAGTCACAGCCGGCCCATCTGGCGGTGGCTGAAAACCTGCCCCTCGGGGACCCCTCGCTCGCGCTGCGGCGCGCCGCACTGGTCCGCAGGGTGCTCGAAGAAGACGTAGAGCGCCGCTAGTACCGGCGCCGGCCGAAGGCGAGACACCAGGAATGAACGGGTACAACTTCACCGATCGAGTGCGAAAAGTCCTGCAGATGGCGCGGGAGGAAGCGGCGCGCCTGCACCACGAGTACGTGGGCACCGAGCACATCCTGCTGGGACTGATTCGCGAGGGTGAGGGCGTGGCGGCAGCCGTGCTCCAGAACCTCAACGTGGACCTCGACGACATCCAGCAGAAGATCGAGGAAACGGTCAAGAAGGGGAAAGCCGCCGCGGCCGCCGGTCCCGACCTGCCGTACACCTCCCGGGCCAAGAAGGTCCTCGAGCTCGCCATGACCGAGGCGCGCGAGCTCAATCATTCATACGTCGGCACGGAACACCTGCTGCTCGGCCTGCTGCGCGAGGAGAAGGGCATCGCCGCGCAGGTGCTCACCGACGCGGGCGTCAGTCTCGAGGCCAGCCGCGCCGAGACCCTGCGGCTCCTGGGCAGCGACATGCCCCAGCCGGCAGGGGGCGGCACGCCGCCCCAGCAGGCGGCGCAGCCCAAGGCCGAGAAGAAGAGCAAGACGCCTGCGCTGGATCATTTCTGCCGCGACCTCACCCAGCTTGCCGCCGAGGGGCAGCTCGATCCGACCATCGGGCGCGCCAAGGAAATCGAGCGCGTCATGGAGATCCTGGCGCGCCGGAAGAAGAACAACCCGGTGCTGATCGGGGAGCCGGGGGTCGGCAAGACCGCCATCGTCGAGGGGCTCGCACTGCTCATCGCCAACGGCCAGTGCCCCGATGTGCTGCGGGATCATCGCGTGCTCTCGCTCGACATGGCGGCGGTCATCGCCGGCACCAAGTATCGCGGGCAGTTCGAGGAGCGGCTCAAGGCGGTCATGAACGAGATCGCCCAGAACAAGAACATCATCCTGTTCATTGACGAGCTGCACACGCTGGTAGGCGCCGGCGCCGCTGAGGGCGCCATTGACGCCAGCAACATGCTGAAGCCCGCGCTGGCGCGAGGCGAGCTGCAGTGTGTCGGGGCGTCCACGCTCAATGAGTACCGGAAGTACATCGAGAAGGACGGCGCGCTCGAGCGGCGATTCCAGACTGTGATGGTCGAGCCGCCCAGCGTGGACGAGACTGTGGAGATCCTCAAGGGGCTGCGCAAGAAGTACGAGGACCACCACCGGGTCGAGATTCCCGATGGCACGCTGTCGGCGGCGGCCGAGCTGTCGGAGCGCTACATCACTGATCGCTTCCTGCCGGACAAGGCCATCGACGTCATCGACGAGGCCGGTGCCCGCGCGCGGCTGGCCTCGCAGGCCCCGCCGCCGCAGATCGCGGACCTCAAGAACGACCTCGAGCAGGTCAACCTGCAGAAGGAAGAGGCGGTCCGCGACCAGAACTTCGAGCGGGCGGCGTCCCTGCGCGACCAGGAGCGGGAGCTCCAGGGCCGCATCCGCCAGGCCAACGAGGAGTGGGAGCGCGAGCGGCAGACCCGCCGTCCCGTCATCGACGAGGAAGCGGTTTCGTTCATTGTCTCCCGCTGGACCGGCATCCCGGTCACCCGGCTGCAGGAAGCCGAGGCCACCCGGCTGCTGCGCATGGAAGAGGAGATCCACGAGTCGGTGGTGGGACAGGACGAAGCCATCCGCGCCGTGGCGCGGGCCATTCGCCGCTCGCGCGCCGGGCTCAAGGACCCGTCGCGTCCCATTGGGTCGTTCATCTTCTGCGGCCCCACCGGCGTCGGCAAGACCGAGCTGGCACGGGCCCTGGCCCGGTTCCTGTTTGCCGACGCGTCCGCCCTCATCCGGGTGGACATGTCGGAGTACATGGAAAAATTCTCGGTGAGCCGCCTGATCGGCGCGCCCCCGGGCTACGTGGGCTACGAAGATTCCGGCACGCTCACCAAGGCCGTGCGGCGGAAGCCGTACTCGGTGGTGCTGCTCGACGAGATCGAGAAGGCGCATCCGGACGTCTTCAACATCCTGCTGCAGGTGCTGGACGAGGGTCACCTGACCGACAATTATGGCCGGATCATCGACTTCAAGAACACCGTCGTCATCATGACGTCCAACGTCGGGGCCCGCGACATCATGTCGGGCAAGACCATGGGCTTCCACGGCGCCGACGCCGCGCAGGACTTCGACCGGATGCAGGAGCGGATCAAGGACGAGCTCAACCGGGTCTTCAACCCCGAGTTCCTGAACCGGCTCGATGATATCATCGTGTTCCACCCGCTGGATCGCGAGCATATCTCGCACATCGTCACCATCCTGCTGCGCGAAGTGCAGCGCCGGCTGGGTGATGAAGTCCGCCTCACGCCGGCCGCACTCGACTTCCTGGTCGAGAAGGGATACGACCAGAACTTCGGGGCCCGGCCGCTGCGTCGCGCCATCCAGCGCCATATCGAAGACCCGCTCAGCGAGAAGATCCTCCTCGGCGAGGTTGGCCGGGGGGATGAAATCGAAGTGGATGTCTCGGAGGACAAGGAACGCCTGGTATTCCGCGCCCTCACCAGCCAGAAGGCCTGAAATGCGTCGTGCCGGGCCCGTCCCGGCACGACCCTGCCACCGCCT
This sequence comes from uncultured Gemmatimonadales bacterium, assembly GCA_966249295.1. Lineage (GTDB taxonomy): Bacteria > Gemmatimonadota > Gemmatimonadetes > Gemmatimonadales > GWC2-71-9 > CAMLHP01. The sequence goes on along the minus strand of CBINCZ010000017.1, from coordinate 5,948 downwards.
CCTTGAACGCATGCGACTGATCACCGCCCTTGTGACCGCCGCGGGCCTCGCGCTCGCGGCTCCTCTCGCCGCCCAGAACCCGACGTCCAACCCGCGGCTCGACAGTGTCGCCGTCACCGGCAATGCACGGGTGCCGACCACCCAGATCATTTCCACCGCGGCCCTCGTGGTGGGCCAGCCCATCTCCTACCGCGAAATCCAGCGGGCCGTCGGCGCCGTCTATCGCACCGGGCAGTTTGATGACGTCCAGGTGGAGCAGAAGCTGGTGGACGGTCGCACCGTGATCGTCTTCGCGGTAAAGGAGCGGCCCATCCTCGCCACCTGGGACGTCAAGGGCGCCGAACGGATCTCGCTCGGTGACGTCCGCGAGAAGGTGAAGCTGCTCGAGGGACGGCCGCTGGATCGGGCCGAGGTGGCGCGCGACCGTGCCTCGATTGACTCCCTGTACAAGGAGCGCGGCTTCTATGCCGCCACGGTGCGGACGGAGGAATCACCGGCTGATTCGGGGCGCGGCATCAGGGTCATTTTCAACATCGAGGAAGGCCGCCGCGTCGCGGTGAGCCAGGTGATCGTCGACGGAAACGAGCAGTTCAGCGACAAGCAGGTGGTGGGGCAGATGGCCAGCAAGCCGGAAGGGTTCTGGTGGTTCCGCTCCGGCGAGTTCGACGAAGACCAGCTTGACCAGGACGCACGCAACCGGCTCCCGGCGTTCTATGCCAGCAAGGGATATATCGATTTCCAGGTCGTGAACGACACGCTGCTGGCCGACACGTCGGACACCAAGGGGATCCTGCAGCTGACCGTGGACGAAGGGCCCCAGTACCGGATCGGCAAGTTCGAGATTCGCGGGAATCGCCGGTACTCCGAGACCGAGCTGCGCGCGTATTTCCCGCTTCCGGCCGGCGATGCCCATCCGGTCTTCGATCGCGGCGCCTGGGAAAGCGCCAGCAGCAAGGTGCAGGACCTCTACCTCAACACCGGCTATCTCTACGCCCGGCTCCAGCCCCAGGAAACCCGGCACACCCTGCCGGACGGCTCGCACGTAGTGGACCTCGCCTGGAACATCCAGGAGGGGCAGCTGGCCACCATCAACAAGATCAACATCGTGGGCAACGACGTCACCCACGAGCGGGTGATCCGCGACGCGATCGTGCTGCTGCCGGGCCAGGTGTTCAGCAAGGATGCCCTGATCCGCTCCTACCAGAACATTGCCAACCTGGGCTTCTTCAAGCAGCCGATGCCGGAACCCGGTGTCGACCCGGTCGTGAATGGCAACGACGTCGGCCCCGACGTGGACATCACCTTCCGGGTCGAGGAAAAGCGCACCGGCAACATCAATTTCGGCGCGTCGCTGGGGCAGGGCACCGGGCTCGGCGGCTTCCTTGGCCTGGAGGAGCCGAACCTGTTCGGCCGCGGCAAGCGGGGCAGTCTCCAGTGGCAGTTCGGCGAGAACATCAACGACGTCATCCTGAGCTACACCGACCCGGCCATCAACGAGAGCCGCATCTCGGGAATGATCTCGCTCTTCGACTCGCGGCAACGATTCGTCATCCGCGACCTGGGCCGGCGACGCCAGACGGGCGGCACGCTGCAGGTCGGGTTTCCGTTCTTCAGCCCCCGGTTCACCCGCCTGTACGCGTCCTATGGCCTGCAGCGGGTCCGCTATGACCAGGGCTCCGAAGAGATCCAGGCCGCCTTCGTCTGCAACAACTGCACGCGCTCCACGCTTGGCCTGCGATTGCTGCGAGACACCCGCATCGGCTTGCCGTTCCCGACGGCCGGTACCCAGCTGAGCGTGTCAGGCGAGCTGAACGGTGGGTTTCTGGGTGGAACGGGCGATTACCAGAAAGTGGACGTCGAGGGACACTGGTACGCTCCGCTCGGGACAATCGGGGGCAACGGGCCCTTCGGGGGCGGGGTCCAGCTGGTCCTGGGCTTTACCGCCAAGTCAGGGTTCATCTTTGGCAATGCCAGTAACTTCCCCTTCGAGCAGTACTCCCTGGGCGGGGTGCAGTTCGGGATTCCGCTCCGCGGATACGACGAGTTTTCCATCACGCCCAATGGCTTCGACCCCACAGCGGGCGGTGATCGCGCCTCTCCGGACGCCTTCGGAAAATCGTTCGCCGCGTTTACTCTTGAAACCGGCGCGCGGCTGAACCAGTCGTTCTATGTCAGTACCTTCCTGGACGCCGGCAACGTGTACCGGACGGCGCGGCAGTGGGATCCGACCCGGCTCTTCCGGGGTGCGGGCGTGGGCGTGGCGCTGGTTTCGCCGCTCGGGCCGATTGGCGTGGATCTCGCATATGGGTTCGACAAGAAGGACATCAACGGGAAGCCGAACCCGGGATGGATGTTCCATATCAAGGTCGGCAATTTCTTCTGACGTTGTCGCGGACTGACCCCAACTGGAGTGATCGTCGCATGAAGTATGTCGTTCGGGGCCTGCTTGCCCTCGCCCTGCTGCCCCTGTTCCTCGCCCTGCCTTCTGCCGCCGTGGCCCAGCAGCCCGCCGCGTCGTCCGCCAAGGTGGCCTTCGTGAACATGCAGCGGGTGCTGTCGGAGATGCCCGGCTATGCCCAGGCCGAATCCACGTTCGTCCGGGAAGTCGCATCCTACCGGACGGAGTTCCAGCAGCTCCAGTCGAAGCTCGACTCGGCGGCGGCGGCCTTCCAGTCCCAGGCCACGCTGCTCAGTCCGGCGGCGCGCCAGGCCAAGCGTGACGAACTGGAGAAGCAGCAGGGGCAGATGGAGCAACGCGGCAACGAGCTGCAACAGAAGATGGTCCAGCGCCAGCAGGAACTGCTGGGCCCCATGCAGGACCGCGCCGTCGCGGCGATCGAGAAGTTGCGCCAGGATGGCGGGTACGCCATGGTGTTTGACGTGAGCAACCAGTCCAGCGCCATCATCACCGCGGACCGCTCGCTCGATCTCAGCGACAAGGCCATCGCGGCACTGAAGTCGCCGAGTCAGTGAGGCACTGAGTCGTACGTGGCAGGCGGCCACCGGGGATCCGGTGGCCGCCTGTTGGCTGTTCACGACTACCGCCGCCGGAGGGGGAATGCAGGACATCGCACGGATCATGGCCGCACTGCCGCACCGGTATCCGCTCCTGCTGGTGGATCGCATTCTGGAGGCCGAAGCGGGGAAGCGGATCGTGGGCCTCAAGAATATCACGATCAACGAGCCGTTCTTCCAGGGTCACTTTCCCGGGCACCCGATCATGCCGGGTGTGCTGATCGTCGAGGCCATGGCGCAGACCGGCGGCGTCCTCATGCTCTCCGAGCTCGATGACCCGTCCACCAAGGTCGTCTACTTCATGTCGCTGGACGAAGTGAAGTTCCGCCGGCCGGTGGTGCCCGGCGACCAGCTGCGCATGGAAGTGGAGGTGCTGCAGAATCGTGGCAGCACTATCCGGCTCGCCGGTAAGGCGTATGTGGACGGCCAGCTGGCCGCCGAAGCGGTCATGATGGCTCGGGTAGTAGATCGGTAGCGCTCGCCCGGCTACATTTCGCCCCCCAACTCTTGTACGGAGCAGGGCTTGGCGCGCAGGGGCAGCACCCACAGGCTGATGCGATGGTTGTGGACGAGCAGGCGGCTCGATGCGCGCCTGGCCCGTCTGGCGTTGCTTCCCGCCGCGGGCCTCTGGCGCCTCTCCACAGCCGCCCGCGCGGCGGCGCGTCGCGGCAGCACATCGCTGCCGTCTTCAGGCATTCCCGCTATTCATTTCGCCAACCTCACCGTCGGCGACTCAGGCAAGGGTCCGCTCCTCGCCTGGGCTGCGCGACACCTTGCGGCCACGAGGGCCGAGCCGGGCGTCCTCCTGCGGCGCGAGTCGCCCTGGGCGCGGGCCGCCTTCGAGCATGCCGTCCCGACAGCTCGCGTCACATCTTCGCCAAGCGTGGACAAAGGCATCGCGCAGCTCGCTGGCGCAGGCGCGCGAGTTGCGCTGGTCGAGGCCGCGTCGCCCTCGGGAGACTCCGGAGCAGGCGTTCGGATCGCGGTGCTGGCTGCCGAGAGCGGTCGGGCTGTCCGCTGGCCGGTGCCTGCCGGCCCCTGGCGCGCTCCCTGGAGCTCGCTCGGAGACGTGGACTTCGTCGTGATCACCCGCCGTCGCGCGACTCGCGAGGCGGCGAGCGAGCTGGCAGAACGCGTGGCTGCTTCCACCAGTGCGCCGATCGCCATCGCCCATCTGGGGGTGCGGCATTTCGAGTCACTGGTGTCGAGGGTGGAGCAGCCGGCTGCGGCGCTGGCCGGCCGGCGGGTCGTGGCGGCGTCAGGGAGCGCGGACCCGGGCGGATTCGTGTCCCAGGTCAAGGCCACGGGCGCAGCGGTGCAGGTGGCCACCTGGGACGCGCCTGGCGAACTGCGTGACGAAGACGTGGCCTGGCTCGCGCACGCCGCGCGGCGAGCGGATTTTGTCGTGATCTCCGAAGTCGATGCCGTGAAGCTGCGCGACCGGTGGCCGGCGCGCGTGGCCGAACCGCTTGTGGCCGTCATCGACCTGACGTGGGAATCGGGCGGCGAGGCACTCGCCGCCCTCCATGATGCTGCCGTTGCGCCAGCCGTGGCCGGCTGACGTGCTGTGTTCACCCGCGGGACCTCACCATCTGCCGGAGCGTAGTCCGGAGCATCCATGACCAGCCCCAATTCATCAGCAGCCACTCGTCCAATCATTCGGCCCGACAAGGACCGCTTCCTCTCCGAGGAGAACCCGTTCGAGGCGATGATGTCGCGGTTCGACTATGCCGCGGAAAAGCTCAACCTCGATGGTGGGCTCTACAAGATCCTGCGGCATCCCGAGAAGCAGATCACCGTCTCGATCCCGGTGCCGCGCGACAATGGCGAGCTGGAGGTCTACACCGGTTATCGCGTGCTGTACAACACCTCGCGTGGCCCCGCCAAGGGCGGCATCCGGTTTGACCTGAACGTGAGCCTGGACGAGGTGACGGCCCTGGCGGCGTGGATGACCTGGAAGTGCGCCGTGGTGAACATTCCGTTCGGCGGCGCCAAGGGCGGCGTCATCTGCGACCCGGCCGAGATGTCGGCGATGGAAATCGAGCGGCTGACCCGGCGCTACACCTCGAGCATCATCGAGGTGCTGGGCCCCGATTCCGACGTCCCGGCGCCCGACGTGAACACCAATGAGCGGGTGATGGCGTGGATCATGGACACCTACTCCATGCACAAGCGCCACACGGTGACCTCGGTGGTCACCGGGAAGCCGATCTCGCTGGGCGGATCGCTGGGGCGGCGGGAGGCCACCGGCCGCGGCTGCATGTTCGTGACCCGTGAGGCGCTGCGGCGCCACGATATCCCGATCGAGGGCGCCCGCATCGCGGTGCAGGGCTTCGGGAATGTGGGCTCGGTGGCCGCACGGCTGCTGCAGGCCCAGGGCGCGCGGATCGTGGCCATCAGCGACAAGTCGGGCGGGATCTACAATGACAAGGGGCTGGATCTCGACGCCGCGCAGGAGCACATCCGTGCCAAGCGGCTGCTCGCTGGATTCCCGGGCGGTGAAGCCGTGACCAACGAAGATCTGCTGAAGCTGCCCTGCGAGGTGCTGCTGCCGGCCGCCCTGGAAAATGTTATCACCAGCAAGAATGCGCGCGACATCCAGGCCCGCATCATCTGCGAAGGTGCCAACGGCCCCACGACCGCCAATGCCGACCGGATCCTGGACGAGAAGGGCGTGTTCGTCATCCCCGACATCCTCGCCAATGCCGGCGGCGTGACGGTGAGCTATTTCGAATGGGTGCAGGACCGCGGCGGCTATTTCTGGGACGAAGAGACCGTGAACTCGCGGCTTGAGCGGATCATGGTCCAGGCCTTTGACGAGGTCACCGCCATGGCCGACAAGTACCAGACCAGCAACCGGATCGGCGCCTACATGCTCGCCATCGAGCGGGTGGCCGAGGTGCACCGGCTCCGCGGGATCTATGCCTGATGCA
>CBINCZ010000016.1:0-14792 GCA_966249295.1 uncultured Gemmatimonadales bacterium | reverse complement strand
GACGAAGGCGGGGATTTTCTCGGTGCCTTTCCCGATGACGGGGCACGAGTAGGATTCACCCATGCCCTGGTGAGCGCCGGGTACCAAGAGCCAGTCGAGCCGGATCCCCGCGTCAGTTTGACCGATCCGTGGCTTGACCTCCAGTGAGCTGGGTTGTCGGCAGGAATCGGTCTAACAGGCACATGCAACTGGCGGGGCGGCTGCTTTGCATCTCGTCAGGTATCACCAGGTCACGCTGTGCTGCAAGCATAGTCCTCTCACTGTCTCCGACAATGGCGCGCCTAAGTCTACTCCGCGTTCTCATCGTCTCTATCGTGACTATCTACGGGTCGGCCGTCCCGCAGTCGGGCGGCATAGCGTCGGCCCAGACTCCTGCGGTCGCCGCGAAGCTCACCTTCACCTATAAGACCGTCGGTTCGCTGCCACTTCGGGCAGATGTCTATCAACCGGCGGACAGCGGGCTACGGCCCGTCGTAGTCTGGATTCACCCCGGCGCCTTGATAATGGGCAGTCGCGCCATGCTCCCCAACGATGAGCTCGACCGCTTCCTGCGCGCGGGCTTTGTCGTCGTGGCCATTGACTACAGGTTGGCGCCGGAGACCAAGCTTCCCGAGATAGTCCGCGATGTCGACGACGCCGTTCGGTGGATTCGAGCGCGAGGCACGGCTCTCTTCCGCGGTGATCCGAAGCGGGTCGCCGTTGTTGGCGCGTCGGGAGGCGCCTATCTCGCGTTGCTTGCGGGTGCCCGCGTCGAGCCCCCGCTGAGCGCCGTCGTGTCTCTCTACGGCTACGGCGATGTTACTGGGGAGTGGTACACCCGCCCCGACCGCTTCTATACGACGCTCCCGCGCGTGTCTCGAGCCGAGGCGATGCGGGCGATCGGGCAGCGTGAGATTGCCCAGGCGCCGCCGAACGGCGACCGAGCGGCCTTCTACACGTACCTCCGTCAGAATGGCCTGTGGCCGCAGGAAGTTGTCGGGCTGGATCCAGACCTGCAGGCAGAACGGTTCTTGCCGTACAATGTCGAGCACTTGATCACCCCGCGCTATCCACCGACGCTCCTGCTGCACGGCGACCAGGATATCGATGTACCAATCACAATGTCGGAGCGCCTCGCCGCAGTTCTGGAGCGACAGGGCGTGTCGCACGAATTCATTCGCCTGTATGGTTTCAACCACGCGTTCGACGTGTTTGACTCGTATCCGCCGAAGGGGCCTCCTGTTGGGCTAACCCGACCGCGAGCCTCCGAAGCGTTCGATGCCGTGATCTCGTTCCTGACCAGGCTGCTACGCCCATGAAGCCCACACGGGATGAGGGCAGGCGTATCGGGGTGACTCCTGACCACTCATCGCCGCTGCGCTGTCACTTGACGAACGGTGAAGCTGACCAAGGGGCTGGGGACATGCGGATCGCGATCCTTGGCAATTCCGGTTCCGGCAAATCGGTGCTTGCCCGATGGCTGACTGGGCATTCCCATGCTCAGCTCCTGGACCTCGACACGGTTTACTGGGAACCGGGCGAGATCGCCGTCGCAAGGTCACCTGATGCGGCAGCCTCAGATCTCCACGCGTTCTGCGCCAGGACCAGCCACTGGGTCGTAGAAGGGTGTTATGCGTCTCTGACCGACATTGCCCTGGAGTACTCCCCGCTGCTCATCTTCCTGAACCCAGGCATGGACCAGTGCCTGGCCAATTGCCGCGCCAGGCCGTGGGAGCCGCACAAGTACTCGTCACGCGCGGAGCAGGACAAGCACTTGGAGTTCTTGCTGACGTGGGTTGCTGGGTATTACACCCGCGATGGTGACATGTCGCTACTCGGCCACAAAGCTTGCTTTAGCGCGTACGGCGGGCGTAGGGTCGAGGTTTCCGTTCAGCCTCAGTTGGACCCTCCATCACCCGAGGTGCTCGCATGGCTCGCCTGACGCCTGACCACTCGTTGGAGCCGGGGGCGGGGCCATCGTCGTCTGGGAGGATTCGCTGACGGGATGCGAACTTCACTTTGCTCCCGCTCAGGAGGAGCACTTCTCGTCGCGCTTGGTTGATCGGACTGTGATTGCGCGAGGCGCTGTCTGGCACGAGCTTCCAGCCGGTGAGCCACCTGCCGGCCTCAATTCCCTGCACCACCGGCGCCCTGGCGGCGGAAGCGGAACATTGACTTGTTAATGGCGGGCAGTGCGCCGCTGAAGCGCTTCTCGTAAGACAGCGGCTGGAGTGTCAATGACGTGGGAAGACGAGTGGCAGCGCGACCTGCAGAGGGCTCAGGCAATCCACTCCTACGAGGTGGCCGGCCGAGCGCTGTCCCGCATTCCGTACGGGAGCGAAGCCGAGGATTGGGGCGCAGAGAAGGGCCCGTGCCATGATTGCGGCACCGCAAAGGGACAGTGCCACTTGCCCGGCTGCGATGTGGAGCGCTGCCCGGCCTGCGGTGGCCAAGCCCTGAATTGCCACTGCCCGTACGGGACTTCGTCACCGAAGGCGGACAATTAACGCATGCCCGACGTCAGGCTGCCGCCCCACCTTCATCTCAGGTGGGGATGACGACCGCTCGCGCTGCCCGATTCGCGGCTTTTGTCGCACTGCCACCGGCGGTCGGTACCGCCCTGGCACTTGGACTTGAGATCGCTGGCGGTGGCCAGGCCAGCTGCTTCGCCGAGCTCGACGTCGCGACGGCGCCCATCATCTGCCTCCCGTTCCTGACTTTCATGGTCATGGCGGGCGCTTTCGTCGCGATCCACCTCTGTGTGGCACTTCCGCTCAGCTGGTGGGCCACACGGCGGGATCTGCCGAGGCGCCCCTTCTTGCTCTGGGTTGGCGTCGCCATCGTGCTACTGCTCCCAGCGCTCACAGTGGCGCGGACCGGACAGGTGAGCATGGGCCAAGCACTCTGGGAGAATTACGGTGGCCTTGGCCTGCCGCTGTTCGCCATGTTCGCGGCAGCGCTTGCCCTCGGCCGATACGCGGTGGCTCGGCGCCATGGGTCACCGGTAGAAGCAGCGGCCTGACAGGCAAATGCGGTAGCCGGGCGGCAGCCTCGGCCGATATAACTGATCCATGCTTCAGCCGCCGCCCCGCGGCTCAACTGCGCCTCGTTAGACCGCGACCCGAGAGTTCATATGCGCACGATATTCATTGTGGCCGCTGTCACCCTTTCCGCATGTGCGCATTTCTGGACACCAGCCCCGGATGTGCGGCAACCGCTCCCGGCCACCGACAAGCGGCACGCCATCACCGGCGACTGGGCCCTGACGCTGACGGTGGACAGCATCGGTGGACGCTGGTCCACGGGGGCGCTGCGGGATTCCCTGCCCCAGGTGCGCGTCGCGTGCTTTCGCATCGCCGATTCCCTGGCTTCGGCGCGCCGCTCTTTCTTGCGCGCAACCCTGCAACCATCATTCGGTCGCATGCTCGGGTTCCTCTCCCGGACTCCTGCGCCAATGCCGCCCGAAGCTGACCCTCCCCCTTCGAGCGAGGAGGCGAGGGCTGCCAAGCAACGCGCCGTAGAGTCACCCACATGGCCGCTCGCCTGGGGCGGGCATGCGATCGACGTTCAGCGACGCAAGGACCGATGGCACCTCATACTGACTCCAGGTGTCTCTGACGATTACGTGGGCCTTGCTGGTGAGCTTTCAGGTGGCTCCTTGGCAGGAACCTGGCTACACTCGTCGCAGGGCCAGATGGTTGCAATGGGGCACTTCACGATGCATCCGGTGGGGTCATCCGCAGCGCAGACTGACTCGCGCTTGCAGCAGCCGGGGCGGACATCGGCCGCAACTCCATGCAGTACTGGCGTCAGTCAGGCCGAGAATGAATCTTGATTGCAGTCGGGGCCATGAAGCTTCTTGCAGCCGGGCAGCTACGCCGCCGTGCTCACGCCCGCCAGGCCTGGTGCCGGAGCAGTCGTCGAATTCCAGTCTGGTGGCGCGCCATCAAGCGACGGATTCGGCTGGTTCCTGACGCGCAACCGCGATGCCGATGTGATCACGCACAGCGGCGCTATCGCCGGATTCTCTTCGATCTCGAACTGGTTCCCGAGCGAAGAGCTGATGGTCATTGTTCTCAGCAATGGCAAGCAAGGATCGGACCGGAGGGGTCAGGCCGACGCCATCGCCCGGGCGATAGCCGAAGCCCTCCGTGCCGGCTAACGAGCCGGGTACGCCTACCCTCTTCATCACGGAGGCGCGGTGCTGCTTTCGACGATTGGAACCGCCCATACTGCCGCCGCTTCAGTCGGCCTGGTAACAGGGGCCTTTCAGCTACTGCGCACCCAGCGGGATGCGCTCCACCGCCGCGTGGGTTACACCTTCATCGGCGCCATGGCCATCAGCAACGTGTCCGCGCTCGCGATCTACCAGTTCACAGGGCGCTTCAACATCTTCCACGCCCTGGCCCTCTATAACCTCGTGGGTATCACGCTTGCACTCCGCCCGCTGCTGCAATCCCCTCGGCCGTTTCAGTGGCGCCGCATCCACTACATGTGGGTGGCGTGGTCCTATGCCGGGCTGTGTGCCGCCGCGGCCACCGAGTTCCTGCTGCGGGTCGTCCACCTTTCTGGCTGGCTGAGTGTCATGGCGGGAACACCCCCGGTCATCGTCCTGGCCGCTTGGGTGATTCCCCGCTTCGCCCCGCCCTTGCGTCGAGCGCCGGGCCCGCGGTCCACCGCTTCGCCGGATGCCCAGAGTTCCTAGTCCAACGCTGGGGCCCGACAGCCGCATGCACCTGACGGGGTGCGGCCGCCGCCCCGAGTACACATGGAGCCCATCGATGAGAGTCGGCTACTGGATCAAGTACTTCGGCTACGTGGGCGCGTTTTTGGCCATGACACGCAAGATGGTTCGGGTACCGGCGATCTGGCTGTTCTCGCGCCTCGGCGTCGCCGTCAAGACTCGTCCGGCGCCCGAGGGAACCAACGGAGGGTGGTTCGCGCCGACCGGCCGGAGGCACATGCAGCTCTCGCGCTTCATGGAGGAAAGCGACATCCCACGGGATGCGCGGATCCTCGACGTGGGCTGCGGACCCGGCTGGCTCATTCAGGAATTGGTGCGGAAGGGCTACGAGAACGTGGCGGGCTGCGACTGGAAAGCCGCAGGGCCTGATTTCGGCTTCCCCTACACTCGGGTCGACCTCAACCAGGACGGCCTGTCTGCCTATGCCGATGGCCAGTACGACGTCGTCCTCGCGTCGGAGGTGCTGGAGCACCTGGAGAATCCCGCGTATATCCTGCGAGAACTGCGGCGGGTAGCCGGTCCACGCGGTCATGTGTTCATCACGATACCAAATTGCTGGAACCTGTTTCAGCGCGTCGTCTTTCTTCTGTCTGGCAACTCGTCCAGATACCGTTCCGCACGGGTAAGCCCCCCATTCAGCCACATCAGCATGTTCACGTCGGACATCATGGAGAGCCTAACGGATCGGGCCCAGCTGAAACTTGTCGAACTGCGCGGGGACTTCGTGCTTCTCTGGGATCATATCTGGGGCAGCAGCACGAACCCGCTGTTCACCTATGACCTCATGTACCACTTCGTGCCGACCGACGGCCCGATCCCGAAGGTGCCAAAAGGGCTTTCAATCGGGCGGTTGTAAATCTGTCTCCGCCACGCTGGCTGGCACGCTATGCCATGATAGGGACATTTTCGGTACCCGGTTCGGCACTGGCATATTGCTCACACTCGGTCTGTGGGTGCTGGGGCAAGGATGCTGGCGCCCACCATAACTCGCACCAGATGAACCCGCGAGCCGACGGCCCCGTGACGGGGACGGACGACTGACCTGAATTTGGAGGTTGTGCCTGCATGGAAATGGCGTACAAGGAACGCTGGAAGGCGGAGATAGCGGCGATGCGGCGGGTGCTGGCCGAGTTGCCGATGAAGGAGGAGCGGAAATGGGGGAAGCCCACCTTCACGGTGGATGGGAAGAACGTCGTCATCATGCAGGGCTTCAAGGAGTACTTCGCACTGGGCTTCTTTCAGGGCGCCCTGCTGAAGGATCCCGGGAAGCTGCTGGTGCAGCTTGGCCAGACCCAGGCCGCGCGGGTGATGAAGTTCAGCAGCGTGGACGACATCAGGGCGAAGGCAAGGACTATCACGGCCTACGTGCGCGAGGCCATCGCAGTCGCGCAGTCCGGGCGACGGGTCGCGCCGAGGAAGACCTCGGATTTCCCGGTTCCGGAAGAACTGACGGAGCAGTTCCGAAGGAACCCGCGATTCAAGCGCGCATTCGAGGCGCTGACACCGGGTCGCCAAAGGAGCTATCTCTATCATTTCGCGTCGGCCAAGCGGTCGGCGACGCGGTCAGCGCGAATCGAGAAGGCAATGCCCGCGATATTCGAAGGCAGAGGGTTCCTGGAAAGGCGCTAGAGTACCACCCATCGAGACGCACGGGATCATTCGATGTCTGACGTACCGCGAACGCCGACTTCGACGGCAGCCGTCATTATGCTCGTGCTTGGGCTGGCCCTGGTCATCGTGGGACTTGCTGGCTGGGTGACAGCGCAGATGCGGCCGCTCGCTGGAATCGGCTTTGCGCTGATCGGCGTTGGCTTCGCCGCGCGTGGGGTGCGCGGGCTTCGAACGGGGCGGACGGGGGCCTGAGCGGGTCGTCGGCCGGATGGCCGGCCGGACCGGGAATTTTCTGCTCCAACACACCGGCCGCTTTGATGACGGGCAGGCGAAAGAGTCATATTCCGTTATTCCCGGCTCCGCCACAGGTGAACTGGTCGGCCTGCTGGGCGATGGCACGCCCTCAGTTGGACACGGCATGGAGCATCCGTTCACCCTGAAGTATGAGTTGCCGCAGTAGCGGCAACGGCGCCTCGGATCACACGCAAGGAGATCGACGTGGCTGTCTCGGTGCTCTACATGTCGATGTCACTCGACGGCTACATCGCGGGCCCTGATGACGATCCCGGCAACCCCGGCGGCGACGGTTTCGACCGACTGCACGAGTGGTTCGGGGACTTCTCGAGACCATCCGGGCCAGTCGGTGAGCTGTTCGACGAGATGAATTCGTTCGGGGCAATCGTCGTGGGCCGGCGCACGGCGGAACAGATCGACCACTGGGAAGGGGATCGTCAGGGCGCTCGGATCTTCGTGCCCAGCCATCGGCCGCCGGGGCCTTCCGTCGCCAACTACCCGCTGGTGACGTATGTGTCCGACGGGATCGCGAGTGCGATGGCACAGGCGAAGGCCGCTGCCGGCGATCGCTACGTGCTCGTGCACGGTGCGTACACGGCGCAGCGCGCGCTCGAGGCGGGGGTGCTGGATGAGCTGCAGATCCATCAGATCCCGGTGCTGTTCGGCCGCGGCCGCCGGCTGTTCGAGGAGTTGCCGTCACGCGTCGAGCTGGAGGTCGTCCGGGTGATCGACACCCCTGACGCCACCCATATCCGTTACCGCGTCCGCCGGTGAGCCATATAGGCGGGGCCAAACGCGCGCCGCCGCTCCGCTGACTCACCTGCTGGGGGGCTTATGCAGGACCTCTACATCTGGCTCAAGTTCATTCACGTCCTCTCGATTGCCGCCTGGCTGGGTGGATTTGCCGCGCTCCTGGTGCTCAACGGCATCGCCGCGCGTCATGGTGAACCCGGTGGGCTCAGCGCATACCTGCGGTACGCCGACGGCCTGGGTCCACGGCTGATCGGTCCGGCCTCCGGTCTGGCCCTGCTCTCCGGCATCCTGATGGTACCGGTCGGGCACCTTGCCCTGTCCGCCTGGGTGGTGTGGGGCCTGGTCGCGGCAGCCGTCTTCATCCTCATCGGCGTGGGCCTCCTCCGTCCCCTCCTCCGCCAACTGCGGGAGGCCAGTGCAGACGATGCGACGCCAACCGACGTGGCCGCGGTGCTTCGGAAGCAAGGCATCTGGTTCCTGGTCAACCTGCTTATCCTGGCCTCCGCAGTATGGGCCATGGTGCTGAAGCCGACGTAAAGGAGCTCGCCCTCCTCAGGGAAATCAGTGTCCCGCCCTGGCCCACTGGCGCCCGGATGAGCTGAGCGGAACATTTGCACCAGTCCATGAATGCGTCGTGCCACAGTCCACGTCGGTGGAGGCACCATGAGAGTCGATCGGCTCGGAAACCTGGCGCTCGCACTAGTGCTCCTGCCCGGCTTCGCCCGGGCGCAGGCATCGGCGGAACATGCTGCCGTCGAGCGCGCGGTGCTCGATTACGTCGAGGGCTTCTACGAGGGCGACACGACCAAGCTGGTGCGCAGCATCCGGCCGGAGGTCGTGAAGTACGGCTTCTATGTTCCGCGTGATTCCAGCCATTATGTCGGCGAAACAATGCCCTGGCCGGAGTTCCTTTCGTACGCCCGCAGCATCAGGGAGCGCAACCGGCCGGCTCCTGCAAGCGCCCCGAAGCAGGTCGAGATCTTTGATGTCCAGGACCAGACCGCGAGCGCCAAGCTCACGGCGTGGTGGGGCACGGACTATCTGCTGCTCGCGAAGTACGACGGCAAGTGGATGATTCGCCAGGTACTCTGGCAATCGCCGCCGAGGCAGTAGTTGTCGCGCCCCGTGATCCCAGTGACTCTTCACCGGTTCGGGTTGGTGCTCTTCCTGTGCACGCTGTCCAGCGCCTGCGCGCGCGGACAGGCAGCTGATGAGCCAGGCACTGTTGCCCGACGGCTTCTGACGGATACCGCCGCACGCTGGCGCACCGTCGGTATACCCGGCGCCCGGTTGCACTTCGCGCTCGGTGGTGCCGCAGACCGGGCGGCAGCTGCGGTGGCCGACTCGGTGACGGCAATCCGTCGGGACTTGCTTGCACTGCTGGGGATGCCAGCGAACACCGACACGGCGCCGCTGGCCGACATCTTCTTTGTCAACTCTCGCGATGACATGCGCCGGCTGACCGGCCGGCCCCTCGCCGGCTTCATCCAGCAGGGCGAACCAACCGGCGTGTTCGTGGTCAGCGCCGGCTATCACTACGGGTCACTCCTCCGACACGAACTTGCGCACCTGTACAGCTTCGAGGCCTGGGGCGCGCCGAGCGCCGGCCGCTGGCTGGTGGAGGGATTTGCGGCCTGGGCCGCCGGCGCCTGCCAGGGGCACTCTCCGGACGAGCTGGCAGCCGGAGCCATCGCGCGTGGCGCCTTGGTGCCACTGACCGAGCTGGCGAGCAACTTCGATCGTGTCTCCGAGGATGTCGCCGTGCCAGAGGCCGCGAGTGCGGTCGGATTCCTCGTCCGCCAGGAAGGCCTCGATGCCGTGCGACGCCGCTGGCGTGAGGCACCTGCCACAGGTCACCCGCTAGGCCCGAGCGGACCAGCGCTCGAGGCAGCATGGCTCGATGAGCTCCGCCACGTACCGCCGGCAAGCCTGGACATTCCTCGCCTGCTAGCCGTAGGCTGCTGAGGCACAACCGCAATCCTTGAGGCGCACTGCCGCTACCCCCCGTCTTGCCTGCTTTCCTCCCAGACCGTATCTCTCTCGCATGCTCGGCATCCTCCTGCTGGCGAGCATGGCCGCAACGCAGCAACCGGACAGCGCCGCCGCGCGCGTCCGGACACTTCTCGCGCGCGCTGAAGAGGCGCGGACCCGAACCTCCCTGGCGGACGCTTCCATCGAGCTCGACCGGGCCCTGACAATTGCCGACAGCACCGGCGACCGCCGGCTGCGCGTCCTCACCCTGATTGAACTGGCCCGCGTCCGGGCCCGCACCGATCCTGTCGATACCGCCCTGGCGCTTCTCGACCGCACCGAGCCCCTCCTGCGCTCCACCGATTCCACCGCGCTGGCTTACCTCCGCTGCGTGCGCGCGCCGCTCCGTGTGGCGGCGGGTCGCCCAGGTGCAAAGGACGATGCGGACGCCGGGCTTCGTCTTACCCGCACCGGCACCAACCCGCGGCTCCGGGCCCGCTGCTGGATCGCCCATGGCGTCTGGGTCTACTTCAACGTGGATGATCCTGCGGTCAGCTCCGTGCCCTTCGACAGCGCAGAGGTCCTGCAGCGCGCGGTCCATGACACCACTGGGCTCGTGGAATCGCTGATCTGGAGCGGCGCCGATCACTTCAGTTTCTTCGACAACGCGTTGGCACGACGCGACCTGGCAGAAGCGGTGCGGCTCGCCCGTGCGGCCGGCCTGATCGGCAGCGAGGCCGTGGCGCATCGCTACCTCGGAGCGCTGGCGTTGCGCACCGGTGACTTCGCGCTCGCCACGATCGAGCTCGATTCCGCCCACGCGCTGGCCTCCCGCCTGGGCGATCGCGCCGAGCTGGTGAACGTGCTCCGAATGCAGGGCAGTGTCAGCTTCGGGCTGAACCGGATTGACGCGGCGGAAGCCGCCTACCGGCAGGCGAACGCCGAGGCCGAGCGTCTCGGCGATGTGCTTGCGGTGGCGGCCACACGGGGAGGACTGGCGTGGGTGCCCGCCGCCCGCGGCGACTGGGCCACCGCCCGGGCGAAGATCGACTCCAATCTGGCGTACATGCGTGCCAAGGGACTGGTCGGCCTGCTGCCTGGCTTGCGCTACACCGAAGGAGTCGTGGCCCTGCGGTTAGGAGAGCTCGACCGGGCGGAGCTGCTGCTGCGAGCGGCCCTCGCCGGCGCCACATCGGCCGAGTATGCAGCGCGATTCCAGATTCGCTCGCGGCTCGCCGAGATCCACCTGAGGCGCGGGAATGTGGACGCGGCGATTGAGGAACTGGATCGCGCCATCACCCACCTGGACTCGCTGCGTGGCGCACTGGACGACGACGAGCTGCGCACGCTCGCCTTCCAGACCAGCGGCGGCAAGTTCGAGGAGCCGGACTACGGCTTCGCCACGATCACGGCAGAGCTCGTGCGACGTGGTCGGGCAGCGGATGCGCTCCGCCTGGCGGAACGGCGGCGCGCCCGCGAGCTGGGCGACCGGCTGCTGCAGGCCGAGGTGATCCGCACCGAGACCGAGGGCACGGCGGCGGGACCGATACGGAAGCTGGCCGCGGCTCCTCCGCCAGCCGCCCCTCCGATGGCGCCCGACGACAGCACCGCACTGATCGAGTACGTCACCGGCCGGCGAGGGCAGCCCACGACCGTGTTCACCACGACGCGCGCCGGGCTTCGCGCCCACGTCGTGACGCCGATCGACTCGGTGCACCGGTCCATCGAGTCCTTCCTGGCCGCACTCCGCGCCGGCGGTCCCATGCGCGAGAGCGGGGAGAGCATCCGTTCGACGCTGCTGGATCCGGTCCTCGCCGTCCTGCCGACGAACATCCACCGGCTCATCATCGTGCCCGACGACGTGCTGCACCAGCTTCCCTTCGATGCGCTGCCGCAGCGCGACGGATCCCCGCTGGTCGCGCGCTATGAGGTCGCGATCGCTCCCTCCGCCGCGGTGGCCGCGAGACTTCGCGCGAGGGAGCGCTCCACCGCTGCGGTCCGCATCCTCGCACTCGGCGATCCGGACATGCCCGGTGGAGAAGCGCCGCGAGGGGACGCGGGTGACACGTACCGCAGTGCCTTCGCCGGCGCCGGCGGGCTGGACCGCCTGCCCGCGGCCGGCGCAGAGGCACGCTCCGCGGCGCGCTTCGCGCGAGGCTCCGTGGTGCGGCTGGGTGCCGACGCGAGCGAGACCTTCTTCAAGTCCGCGTCGCTCGACTCGTTCCGCGTGGTCCACCTCGCGACTCATGCCCTGGTGAGCGACTGGAGCCCCGCCCGCACCGCACTGGCGCTGGCGCCCGGCGGGGGCGAGGACGGGTTCCTCGGGCCCGGTGATCTCATCGGCCTCCGGATCCCGGCCGACATCGTGATGCTTTCGGGGTGCCGGACTGCCGGCGGCGTGGTGCTGGGCGGCGAGGGCGTCCGTGGCCTCACGGCACCACTGCTCGAGGCAGGCGCACGTTCGGTGGTGGCGACGCTCTGGGAGGTGCGGGATCGGGGTGCGGCCCGCATGGTGGACGGCATCTATCGGTCGCTTGCCACCGGGCGCCCGCTGTCTGCCGCTGTGAGGGAAGCGAAGCTTGCGGCAATCCGACATGGCGCAGGCCCGGATGTGTGGGCCGCGTTCGTACTGGTAGGTGATCCGGACGTGACGCTGCCGCTCCAGTCGCCGAGTCGCGTCACACCGCGTCGTGCGGGCGGCGGCGTCGCGGCTGTACTGCTGCTCTTCGCCGCCTACCGAACCTGGAAGCGCTCGAGGTCCGACACGCGTTCACCCTCCACGCGCGCCTCCACGCTCCACTCGTAGTCCGTCCCTGTCACGAGCCGGACCGAGTCCGGCAGCGTAAGCGACGTGTCCCCGGTCGTAGCGCTGAAGCCCACGGCACCGCCGCGGATGAGTTCGACGCGATACTCCGCCGCCCCTTCGACGCGCCGCCACACGAGCAGGCGGCCCGCCTCCGCGTCCACTGTTCCCGTCGGCGCAACGAGTGCCATCCGAAGACCGGCGCCGCGAAATACATCGTCCGTCGGTGGCGGCGACATCGCGCGCCAGACCAGCGGCGCACCCACGGCGAGCGCCAGAACGGCCGCGGCCGCCATCGCAATTCGACGGTAGGGCGCTGGTTGTCGCGCAGCTGCGACCGAATGCAGCAGTGCCAGATCGCGCGAGCAGTCGGCGCAGGCGGCGACATGATCCACCAGCGCAAGCCGCCGCGCGTCCGGCAGCGTCCCGTCCGCCAGTGCCGCCACATCCTCGGGTGGCGGACAGGCTGAGCGGTCGTGCGGCTTCCGGTCAGCAACGGAATGACGGTAGAGGGCGGCAAGGCGGTCGTCGTTCATTGCATCCCTTCCGGCCCGATCCCCTGGTCTGCCAGCGCCTCGCGCAGGTCGGCCAGCCCCCGGTAGAGCAGGTTCCGGGTCTTGGCCCCGCTCCATCCCATCATCCGGGCGATTTCCCCGCTCTCATAGCCGAGCAGCCGCAGGCGGACCGCCTGTCGTCGCGGCTCGGCGAGCCGGTCCACCGCACGGTAGACGCATTCGGCGAGTTCCGACTGCTCCAGATCGTGATCGGGGCTCGCGGCAGACCCGGTCTCCGTTCCGCCCGGAGGCACCATGGCCGTCACGACTCGCGCCGAGCGGCGCCGGCGTACCAGGTCAAGCGCGGCTGATCGCGCTGTCCGATACACGTAGGACGATGGCGACCTGGCGATGCTCTCACCGGTCTCCCGCGCGCGCCAGAGGCGGATGCGGAGGTCCTGGGTCATTTCATCGATGTCGGCGGGATCAAGGCCATACTTGCGGCCGACCCAGGTCACCAGGCGGGTGAACCGGATCAGGACGGACTCGAGCGCAGGGGAGATGGGGTCGCCCGCCGTGGCCATGGGCGTGAAGCTACCGCCCGCCGGGGCGGGCCGGAAGAAGCCGTGAGACAATGGGCCGCCCCGTCGCGTCTATCGGGGAACCAACCTGCACGGCACAGGACCCGACCGACCCCAGGAGGCGACATGAGCACTCGATGGATCTCGCGGCACGCGATAACCGGCCTGGCCGCCGCCGCGCTGGCTGGCGCCTTCGGCTGCGGCTCGGGCGAGCCAGGCGACGGTACCGACTTCAGCTTCGTGAACGCACAACGCGTGGTGGGGCTGGTGATGGAATTTCAGACACCGTCCGGGCGGCACCTGAAATTCGAGTTGCCGTCCGGCACACAAGTCGGCGATCTCGGAACGGTCCATTTCGATATCGAGGTGGAACCCGGTGATGAGATCACCTTCTACGCGAGCTGGCAGGGGCTGACAGCAAGCAGAAGCTGCACCGTCACCCCGAACATGATTCCCGTGGAGGGAGACGACTCGAAAGGGTGGGCCGTGGTCTGGGTGCAGGCCGTCGGCGCGCCGGATAATGTGATCATCATTGAGTGCAACTGGGACGAGACGCAGGCTTAGAGCTGAGAGCTGAGAGCTGAGAGCTGGGAGCTGGGAGCTGAGCGCTGAGCGCTGAGCGCTGAGCGCTGAGCGCTGAGCGAGGCTAGGTGCTCTTAGCTCTTAGCTCTTAGCTCTTAGCTCTCAGCTCTTAGCTCTCAGCTCTTAGCTCTTAGCTCTTAGCTCTCAGCTCTTAGCTCTCAGCTCTTAGCTCTTAGCTCTCAGCTCTTAGCTCATCGCGCCCGGCGTTGCAAGCAGTTAAGCCTGCCGGACCGAGGGTCTTGCTGCGACCGAGCGGGGGGTTACGCGCATCATGTGCGGGGCCCGGGTCACCCGCCCCCGCATACACGCAGTCTTTCCGGATTGGACTGCACGCCGTCGGATGGGAACACTGCCTGCAGCCTGGGAACCAGTGCTTCGAAGGCCACCGCCATCGAGGCAAGACCAACCCGCCGCTCGACCCTGCTCCAAGCCTGTCCGGCGTCCGCGTCCGCCACCCTCTGGATGATCGCCGCTCCATTCGTGATGCGAACCGCCCGAGGCCCCACGTCCGGAGCCGGGGCGGGTCCATGTCGTGCGCGAGGCCACATCGGCCGTCGAACAGGCTCTCCGCTGGAGCAAGGTGAGATGCGAGCACAGTTCGAATGAGTGGCAGCACACTGTATATCCTCGCCGGTCTCCCGGGCAGCGGGAAGACGACGCTCGCCGGGGGCCTGGCTCGGCATCGCGGGGCCGCACACATTCGCGTGGATACCCTGGAGCAGGCCCTGCGCGATCACTTCGGTGGAGTGGTGAACAGCGAGGGCTATGAGCTCGCCTATCGGATCGCTGCAGATATCCTTCGCACCGGCGTCAGCGTAATCGCCGATTCCTGCAACACGATAGCCGAGACGCGGCGTGCCTGGGAGCAGGTCGCGGCCGCGGCTGGCGCGCGGTACGTGAACATTGAAATCGTCTGAAGCGATCAGCGGGAACATCGGCATCGGGTCGAGACCCGAACCAGCACAATCACGGACCTCCGC
>CBINCZ010000015.1:0-15325 GCA_966249295.1 uncultured Gemmatimonadales bacterium | reverse complement strand
GTCAAGGCGGGGCTGCCGCCCGGAGTTTTCAACGTGCTGCTCGGCAGCGGACCGACGGTGGGGGCGGCGCTGCTCGACGCCGACGGTGTGCGCGCCGTGAGCTTCACCGGCTCGACCGGCGTGGGCGCGCAGGTGGCTGCCCGCTGTGCGGCGCGCAACATCCGCTACCAGACGGAAATGGGCGGAAAGAACGTCGCCATCGTCCTTGCTGACGGGAACCTGGACCTCGCCGCCCGCCTCACTGCAGCCGGCGCGATGCGGTACGCCGGCCAGAAGTGCACCGCAACCAGCCGGGTCATCGTGGAAGCGAGCGTCTTCGAGCCGTTCATCGATCGGCTTCGCGTTGAAGTGGAAAAGCTGCCGCTGGGACCCGTTACCGATGCCTCCTCCGCCGTCGGGCCGCTTATCACTTCCGAAGCACGCGACCGGGTCCGGGCGGCCATCGCCGCGATGGAGGGCCGCATCGTAATGGGGGGCGACGCGCCCGGCGACGCGCCGCTGGCGCGCGGCAATTTCCTGCGGCCGGCAATCGTCACCGATGTCTCACCCGATTCGGCCATGGCGCAGGACGAACTGTTCGGTCCCGTGCTCGCCGCGTTCGCCGCCCGAGATCTCGACGAGGCCATCCGTCTCGCCAACCACACCCGGTACGGCCTCAGCGCCTCGCTGTTCACCGCCAGCATCGGTGCCGCCCTCGAGTACATCCGGAGGATCGAAGTCGGGCTGGTCCGCGTCAACGGCGATACGACCGGCGTCGACCCGCACGCGCCGTTCGGAGGCGTGAAGGCGTCCAGCTCGGGGAGCAGGGAGCAGGGCAGCGCCGCGCGCGAGTTCTACACCGAAATCCGCACCGTCCAGGTGGCGGGATGACGACGTTTCCGGCCGCCATCCGCGCCGTAGACTCGCACACCGAAGGCGAACCCACCCGGGTGGTAATCGATGGCTGGCCCACCCTGGCCGGCCAGACCATGCTGGAGCGACGCGACGAGCTGACGCGCCGGCACGACGAACTCCGCAGTGCGGTCGTATGTGAGCCTCGCGGGCACGACGCGATGGTAGGTGCACTGCTCACACCGCCCGAAGATCCCGGCTCCGCTGCCGGCGTGATCTTCTTCAACAATGTCGGGTGTCTCGGCATGTGCGGACACGGCACTATCGGTGTCGTCCGCACGCTGCAGTGGCTCGGCCGCCTGGACGCGGGGACGGTCCGCCTCGACACGCCGGCCGGAACCGTGGAAGCCGGGCTCGATGAGACCGGGCTGGTGACAATCACCAACGTCCCCTGCCGGGTCCACGCGCTGGACCAGGAAGTTGACGTACCCGGGTTGGGCCGCGTCACCGGTGATGTCGCCTACGGCGGAAACTGGTTCTTTATCGTTCACACCGACGAACCCCTCCGGCTTGCACGCGTGGGGGAGCTGACCCAGCGCACCGAGGCCATCATGGCCTCACTCGATGCGCGGGGAATCACCGGCGCGGATGGTGCGCGGATCGATCACATCGAGCTGTCGGGGCCGGCCGAACGCGCCGACGCCGACAGCCGCAACTTCGTGCTCTGTCCCGGCGGCGCGTACGATCGCTCGCCCTGCGGGACGGGGACATCGGCGCGCATGGCCGTGCTGCACGCGCGCGGCCGGCTCGAGCCGGGCCGGCGCTGGCGGCAGGAGAGCATTACCGGCAGTCTCTTCACCGGCTGGCTCGAGGAGCGCGACGGTGCCCTCGTGCCGCACATCCAGGGGCGAGCCTGGATCACGGGTGAGGCGACCCTCGCGTTCGCGCCCGATGATCCATTCCGGGCGGGTTTCACGGCGGCACGGTGAGTCGCCAGCCGGACCTGATCGTCGTTGGCGCCGGTGTGGTCGGTGCTGCCTGCGCCATGTACGCCGCTGAAGCAGGATTGCGCGTGCTGGTGCTCGAGCGCGATCGGCCGGCGGGCGGGGTGACCTCGGCGGGCATGGGCCACATCGTCGCCATGGACGATTCGCCGGCGCAGCTCGCGCTCACGACGTACTCACGCGGACTGCTGACGGGATTCGCCGCAGAGCTTCCGGCGAGCGTGGAGCACGACGCGTGCGGCACCATCTGGGTGGCGGCCACGCCCGACGAGCTCGATGGAGCGCGCGAGAAGTGTGCGCTCTACCGCACTTATGGGCTCAGCGCAGAGTTGCTGGACGCAGCGGCGCTGGCCCAGGCCGAGCCCTGTCTCCGGCGGGAACTCGCGGGTGGCGTGCTCGTGCCCGATGATGGCGTGCTCTACCAGCCGGCGTTCACCAGCTGGATGCTCGACCGGGCCAGGCGGGCGGGTGCCACGGTTCAGGGCGGCGTGGCAGTGCGTGTTCTCAGCCGGCACGGTGTCCAGACGAGCGCCGGACCCATCGCAGCAGGCGCCACGCTGATTGCCGCCGGGACCGATGCTTCCGCGCTCCTGCCGCGCCTGCCGATCATCCCGCGCAAGGGACATCTGGCCGTCACCGCTCGCGTTCCCGGCATGGTGCGCCACCAGCTGGTGGAGCTTGGCTATCTCCAGAGTGCCCATGCCATGACCGCGTCCTCCGTCGCATTCAATGTCCAACCCAGGCGCACCGGCCAGCTGCTCATCGGCTCATCACGCGAGCTGGTGGGACCGGACCGCAGCGTGAACCACACTGTGCTGGGCCAGATGCTGGCCCGGGCAGTGGCGTTCATGCCGGCGATCGCCGGTGTTGACGTGCTTCGGGTGTGGACCGGACTGCGCCCGGCGACACCGGACGGGCTGCCGTTCATTGGCCGTTCGCCTGAACGGGACCGCGTCTGGGTGGCTGCAGGGCACGAAGGCCTTGGCATTACCACCGCCCTCGGCACGGGCGCGATCATCGCCGCGCTGCTCACTGGTGACGCGCCGGCCATCGATGCCGCGCCCTTCAGCCCGGAGCGGATCGCCCAGCCGGCGGGGATGTCGCATGACTGACAGGATCAGGATCGTTGTGGACGGCACCGAGTGCGAAGCCGAGCCGGGACAGACGGTCGCCGCGGTGCTGCTGTCACGTCGGCAGTGGCAGTTCGGCAGCTCGCCGGCCGGTCGGCCGCGCGGCCCGCTCTGCGGCATGGGCGTGTGCTTCGAGTGTGCGGTCGCCATCGACGGGGTGTCCAACGTGCGCGCCTGCCTGGAGCCGGTGCGGGACGGAATGCGGGTGGTGACCGGTGCGTGAGCGTGCGGACATGGTCGTCATCGGCGCCGGCCCCGCCGGGATTGCCTCGGCGTGTGCTGCCGCGCCGTTGCGGCACGTGATGATGCTCGATGTGGCGCACGGCTTGGGCGGACAGATCTGGCGTCACCGCACTCGGGCTTCACTGGGTCGCACAGCCCGCTCATGGCTGTCGCGCCTGGACCGGAGCGGGGCGGAGTTCCGCGGTGGCGTATCAGTGACGGAGGTCGAGCGGGGCAGGGTGGCGTGGGCATCGCATGGTGCGCATGGCGTCATCGAGGCCGAAACCATCGTGCTGGCGACCGGTGCGCGGGAGCGGTACCTGCCGTTTCCCGGATGGACCCTGCCCGGCGTGATGGGTATCGGGGGTCTGCAGGCGTTCATCAAGAATGGAATGTCGGTGAGCGGCCTCCGCATCGTGCTGGCCGGCAGCGGGCCACTCCTCTTTCCGGTCGCCGCATCCTGCGTCGAGGCCGGCGCCGAGCTGGTGTGCATCGTGGAGCAGGCGAGCACACGGCAGCTCGTGAGGTTCGGGGCGGGGCTCTGGCGTCATCCCTTCAAGCTGCTCGATGCGGCGCGCTACCGGCTGCACTCGTTGAACGTGCCCTTCTACACCGGGAGCTGGGTCCGGCGGGTCGCTTCATCGGCAGGCCAGCTGGTGGTGGAGCGCGCGGCGCAGGGTGAGGTGGAGCGGATCCGGTGCGACATCCTGGCGACCGGCTTCGGCCTCGTCCCGAACACCGAACTCGCCCAGCTGGCCGGCTGCGTGCTGGAGGACGGGCGCATCCGCGTCAACGAGCGACAGGAAACCAGCGTACCCGATATCCTGGCCGCGGGCGAGACGACCGGAATTGCCGGGGCAGATGCCGCCCTGATCGAGGGTCGCATCGCCGGCAGTCTTGCGGCCGGACATGCGGCGAGCGATGAGCTGCCGCTCGCAAGGCGCGCGGGCCAGCAGCAGTTCGCCGAGGCGCTGCAGCGCGATTTCTCCTTGCGGTCCGAGCTCCGCTCGCTTGCTGATTCCGACACGATCGTCTGTCGCTGCGAGGACGTGCGGCGTTCGGCGTTCGACGCTGCCTGGGATGCCCGGCATGCCAAGCTCATGACGCGGGCCGGCATGGGGCCCTGCCAAGGCCGCATCTGCGGGCCCGCCCTGGCGACGCTCTTTGGCTGGGACGCTCCCGCGGTGCGGGTGCCGGCGTTGCCGACGTCTGTGGCAGCCCTATGTGATCACTGTACGACCAATTCTCACGTGGAGGCGTGAACCTGATGCAGCGAGCCGACTGGACCGGTGTTTTCCCCGCAACGACGACGGCGTTTCTCCCCGACGGATCGGTGGATGAAGCCCACGTCGGCGCACACGTTGAATGGCTCCTGTCGGCGGGTTGCACCGGCGTGGTCCCGCTCGGGTCGCTGGGTGAGGGCGCCACGCTGAGTTTCGCCGAGAAGGTTCGGATCATCCAGGTCACGGTCGTCGCGGCGGGCAGCGTGCCGGTGGTGCCGGGTATCAGCGGACTCTCGACCGATGAATGTGTAGCACTCGCGCGCGCTGCGGCGGGCGCGGGGGCCAGTGGACTCATGGTACTTCCCCCCTATGTGTATCGTGGCGACCGGCGCGAGACAGATGCGCACTTTGCCGCCGTGCTCAGTGCCACCCGCCTGCCGGCCATGCTGTACAACAACCCCATCGCCTACGGCACCGATCTGCTCGCCGATGATGTCGCTCGCCTGGCAGATCGCTTCCCCCAGGTCCAGGCGGTGAAGGAGTCGAGCGGCGACGTGCGACGGGTCACGGCGCTGCGCGAGCGGCTGGGCGACCGCCTGGCGCTCTTTGCCGGCCTCGACGACATGATCGTAGAGGCGTGTGCGGCGGGTGGCGACGGCTGGGTGGCCGGACTGGTGAATGCACTGCCGAATGAATCGGTGGAACTCTTCCGCCTGGCCCAGAGTGGCCAGCGCGAGGAAGCCCGTGCGCTGTACGAGTGGTTCCTGCCGCTGCTGCGGCTCGACACGGTGCCCAAGTTCGTGCAACTGATCAAGCTGGTCCAGCGCGAGACGGGGCGCGGGTCAGACGCCGTGCGCCCGCCCCGGCTCCCGCTCGAGGGAGCGGAACGCGAGGCGGCATTGCGGACGATACGCGAAGTGCTGGCCGCGCGCCCGGCGCTAAGTAGGGCGTAGGGCGTAGGGCGTAGGTCGTAGGGCGTAGGGCATAGCGCAGGAGGTCGCGTGTCACGGGTCACGAGTCCCGCGGCCTTCCGCCTTCAGCCTTCAGCCTTAAGCCTTGAGCCTTAAGCCTTAAGCCCTATGCCCTACGCCCTATCCCCTAACTCTCACCCGCCTGCCTCTTCGCCTCTTCCTTCAGCTTGTCATTGGCATAGATCGCCACTTCCACGCGCCGGTTCTTCTGGCGGCCCTCCGCCGAGTCGTTCGACTCCACTGGTTCGGTTTCGCCCCGGCCCGCCGTCTGGATGCGGTCGCGGTCGACGCCGTCGGCTTCCAGCAGGTTTGCGGCCGCGAGCGCCCGACGCTCCGAGAGGTTCTGGTTGTAGCTGTCGGAGCCGACGCTGTCGGTGTGTCCCACGATCAGCAGGTCGGTATCAGGATACTTGTCGAGGTTGTCGGCCAGGTTGCGCAGGTTCTCCTGGCCTTCGCTCCGCACCACTGTCGAGTCAAAGCCGAAGAGGATGCCGGAGTCGAACGTCACCAGGATTCCCTCGCCGACGCGCTCCACCTTGGCCCCGGGGATGTCCTGGTCGATCTCTTTCGCCCGGCGGTCCATCTGGTCGCCGATGATCGCGCCGGCCGCGCCGCCAACCGCGGCACCGATGATGGCTCCCTTGGCCGTCGAGCCGGACGCGGCGCCGATGGCCCCACCAACGACCGCGCCACCCGCGGCGCCGATCACCGCACCGCGCTGGGCGTTCTTGTAACAGCCGGCGGACGCCAGGGTCAGGGCCAGCATCAGCGCGGCCGGAAGATGCGTACGATGGGCAGACATGCAGACTCCTTGGGGAGGGTGATCATGAGCGGTCTCCATTCCCCATAGTGCCGGTCGGGCCCCTCCCGGGCTGTGATGCAGGTCGCGCCCGGGGTGTGGCGCCCGCCAAGCCGGGCTGTATGTTATCTGCATCCCCTGCGATGGACGCCCTTCAGCTGCGTGCCGCCGCGGCGCTTGCGCCGCGCTATCTCATCGAGGCCAAGATCGGCGTCGGCGGGATGGGGCACGTCTTTCGGGCCCGGGACACCTGGTTAGACCGCGTGGTCGCGGTCAAGGTGCTGCGACCCGAACTTGCCACGGCGCGCAGCATGGAGCGCTTCACGCGCGAGGCCCGCCTGCTCGCCCGCCTCAACCACCCCAACATCCTCGCCATTCATGACTCCAATCCCGCCGACGAAGGGGGATTGCTCTACTACGTCATGGACTACGCGCCCGACGAAACGCTCGCGTCCAAGCTGGCCCGCGGGCCGCTCTCACCGGATGCGCTGGCGCGCCTCACCCACGACCTGCTGAGTGCGCTCAGCTATGCCCATGCGCAGGGGGTCATCCACCGCGACGTAAAGCCATCCAACATTTTTGTCCTGCCCGGGCGCTTCCTGCTGGGGGACTTCGGCATTGCGCGGCTGCTGGTGGAAGGCGAGTCGAGCGATGCGGTGACCGCGGAAGGCGTGCAGCCCGGGACGCTGGCGTACATGGCGCCCGAGCAGCTGGCCGGGCGCCCGGTGACGCCGGCGGCGGACCTCTACGCCGCCGGCATGGTGCTCTATGAGGCTGCGACCGGGCGACCGTGGCCCGCGCTGGCCGCCCCGCGGAGCCGTGACTGGAGCGGCGTGCCGGGCTGGCTCCGTCCTGCGCTGCAGCGGGCACTTCTCATTGAGCCGGCCGAGCGCTGGGCTGATGCTGGTGCAATGCTCGCGGCAGTGCGCCCACCCCATGGCGCCGCCGCACGTCTCGCGCGGTGGGCCGCCGTCACGGTCGGGCTGCTGGCGCTGTTGCTGGTGGCCGGCGCCGTGCTGCCTCCAGGCCGGCCGCTGCTGTCCGGCATCTGGTCGCGCACACCGCACTTCGCTTCCGCCCAGAGCGACCTCGCACTGGTTCCCTTTCGCTCCGCTGGGGAAACCGGACGTGACCTGGCCCGCTTTGCCGCGATGGAACTGGAATGGTCGCCCAGGTGGAGCTTCCGGCCATTCACCGAAGTGCTGTCCTGGTGGGACTCGGCTGGTGCCCAGGCGGAGGTGATCGCGCCTGCGCGGCTGCGTTCACGCTGGTGGGCAGAAGGCCGGATCCTGCATGGCGATGCACGCGACACCCTGCTCCTCATCATTTACGACTCCACCGGACGGACCTTCCGTAATGTCCGCGTTCCCGGTGACAGCGTGCAGATGCTGCAGTGGGCGCTCGATGTGGCTGACAGTCTCGTGCGAGCGGTGTATCCGAAGTATTTCACCGAATTCACCGAGCTGTCGGCGGGCGGCCAGGGAAACTTTGCCGCCATGCGCGCGCTGGTGGACGGACTTACCGCGTTCGCGGCTGACGACTGGGCGGCAGCGGAATCGCTCTACACCAGCGCGCTGGCGAGCGACTCCTCACTCGGACGGGCCGCATGGGAGTTGCGCCTGCTCGCGCTGTGGCGTCGCCTGGAAGATTCGGTGCGGTACCCCACCGCGCTTGCGACGCTTCCGGCACCCTACCATGCGCTGCTTGATGCCATGGATGTGCCCAACCTGCTGCGGCGCGACTCGCTGCTGCGAGCACTGCGCGACTCCTATCCCGAGAACAGCCGGGCCCAGCTCCTGCTCTTCGATGAGCACCTGCACCGGGGTCCGCTGGTGGGTATCCCCCTGCGAGAGGTGCTGGATGACATGCGCCGCCGGGCCCCCAGCGATCCCTACCTCAACCAGGTGGCCATCTACGATCACCTCATGTGGGGATACACCCACCTCGGCGATCGCAAGGCGGCGGCCGCGATGTGGGACCGGCGCATGGCACTCCGTGCCGCGCACGGCAGCGCCCCCGATTCGCTGGGCGAGCTGTACAACCTCGCCCGCGTCGTGCGATTCGGCGGCGTGAAGGCCGTACTCTGGCGTCGCTACGCAACCTGGAAGTATGGACGTGACGGCTCCGCCATCGCGCGTTATCTCCGGCTCGGGGTCACCTTTGACATACCCGAATTCCAGCGCGAGCTGTCCATGGCGGTCGCCCGCTCCGCGGATCTGTCCGGCCTGAAGTCCGTCATGGTGGCTGAGGCCGTCGCGGCGCTGGAAACGGGACGCGCCGGCGAGGGACTCACCGCGCTCGACTCGGCTGCGGTCCTGGACCCATCCGACGAGATGTATCTGCAGCAGCAGGAGTGGCGATTGCTGCCTGCGGCGCTGGGACTTCCGCTGGCAGATAGCGCCGGTGTCGTCACGGCGCGCGCGGCACTTATCGCGCGGGCAGAGACGCCGTCCGCCAGTGCCTGGAAAGCGCGAGCTCTCTGGGCGCTGGGTGCCGATGCGGCCCTGCGCGGAGCGGAGGCGGACGCCCAGCGCTGGCTGCGAGAGCTTGCGATGCTGGGGGACTCGGCCGCGCTCGTGCCGCAGGCGCTGCTCAGGGCCCTGCTGCTTGGCAGGACAAATCCCGAAAGCGCGTTGACACAGACGGATACCCTCTTTCTGGCTGATCGCGGCGTGCCAACCGATGATCCGTTCACACGCGCTGTCCTCCACCTGGCCCGCGCCGGCTGGCAGCAGGTGCTGGGACGGCACGCCGAAGCGGTGGCCAGTCTCGGCTGGTACGAAAACTCCGACCTGCGGGGCTGGCCCCAGGGCGCCCCACAGGCCGGAGAGGTGGACCAGGTCCTGAGTGTTCCCGCTCGGGTGCGGCGCGCCGAAATCCTCTTGCAGCTGCGTCGAACACCGGAAGCATGCGCATTGCTGGCGCGGGCCGCCGAGCTCTGGCGCCATGCCGACCACCGGCTCAACAGCCAGGTGGCGAAGGTGCAGTCACTTCGCAGGAGCTGCCATTGATCCAGCTTCGCCTGCTCGGTCCACTGGAAATCCTGGTTGACGGAGCACCCGCACCGCCTCGGCTCCGCTGGCGGAAGCACGCCGCGCTCCTTGCCTGTCTGGCACTGCGGGCGGCACGGCCCCACTCGCGCGACCGCCTCGTTGCGCTGCTCTGGCCCGACAAGCCTGATGCGGATGCGCGCCATTCGCTGAACGAGGCCGTCCGCGTCATTCGCCGGGCAGCCGGCGCTGCTGCGATCGTGTCAGGCGTCGGCGACCTGCGCCTGCTGCCAGGGTTCGTCGAGACCGACGCCGATGCGATGGCTCGGCATCTTGCGGGAGGGGCGCCTGCCGCCGCAGCAGAACTCATTCGAGGGCAATTCCTCGAGGGGTTCGCGCTGGGCGACAGCAGTGAGTTCGAGCAGTGGCTCGACGCCGAGCGGAGGATGTGGAACGCCCGGATGCTGGAAGCGTTGGTGTCGGCGAGTCGCGAGGAGTGGCACCGCGGCAATGCGGCAGCCGCCGCCGATCTGGCTCGGCGCGCTGTTGCGCTGGATCCCGCCTCGGAACTGGCC
Source organism: uncultured Gemmatimonadales bacterium (assembly GCA_966249295.1). GTDB lineage: Bacteria > Gemmatimonadota > Gemmatimonadetes > Gemmatimonadales > GWC2-71-9 > CAMLHP01. The sequence goes on along the minus strand of CBINCZ010000015.1, from coordinate 5,580 downwards.
ACCCAGCGCCTGATGGAAGCGCTGGCGCTGGCCGGCGATCGCGCCGGTGCGCTTGTCGCCCATGCCGAACTCGAGAGTGCCCTGCGCGAGTTTGGAACTGATCCGGGGCCGGGAGTGCGGCGCCTGGCCGGGCTCATTCGCGCCGGCACACTTCGTCCCGATGGGCGTGCCGATTCCACTGTGCCCGACGGGCCGAGGCGCTTGCGCCTGGTCGAGCGTGACGCCCAGCTCGCCGCCCTTTCCTCCGCCTGGAGCGATTGTCGCTCGGGGCGCCGCAGTGCGCTGCTGCTCATCGTCGGACGGGACGGGAGTGGGCGCTCTCGTCTCGCGACGGAGCTGGCGCGGCACGCGCAGCTCGATGGTGCGGCGGTCGCCATGGCGCACGCGGTGCCAGGTGACCAGTCCCTCAAGCACTCAGGCCTCGTCGCGATCGCACGGGGCGGCTTGCTCGACGCTCCCGGTGTCGGCGGTGCTGCGGCGGAATCGCTGGGCGCCTTCGCCGCCGTCATTCCCGAGTGGCAAGATCGCTTCCCATCGGTGGCACCGGTGAAGGGAAGCCTTCCCGAGGCCTTCGCCGATGTGGTGCGCGCTGCCGCCACTGCCGGGCCCCTCCTGCTTGTTCATGACGACGTGCGATGGAGCGACGAGGCATCGCTCGAGGCGGAACTGGCCCTGTTGCGCGACTGTGCCGGATTGCCAGTCGCCATCCTGTTCACGGTCTGGCCCGACGATGAACTGGCCGCAGTGGACCTGGCCCGCGCGCACATCGGGCGGGAGTGGCAGGGGGCGGTGGTGGAAGTGCCTCCGCTCAGCCTTGCAGCGCTCACACAACTCGTGGCGGACCGCTTTCCGGAGTGGGTACCGGATTCACAGGAGCGGTTGGCACGGAGGCTCCTCGCCGACAGCGCCGGGCAGCCGGCATTGGTCGGTGAGCTGCTCAGCGCCATCGCCTCCGGGCTCCCGGCCGATACATCATCCTGGCCGGCCCCCTCCCGCACGCTCGACGCCACATTTCCCGCCGACCAGCCGGACGCCATTACCGCGGCCGTGCGCGTCAACTTCGGATGTCTCAGTGCGCTGGACCGCGAGGTACTGGCCGCGCTGGCGGTGCTCGGCCCGCGGGTGGACCCCGCATTGCTGCAGCGCGGGATCGACCGTTCACCCGGCGAACTCAGCAGTGCGCTCGATCGGCTGGAGTCCCAGTGCTGGGTGGAATCGGATGCCCGCGGCTACGCCTTCCTGGCCCGGGCGGTGCGAAACGTGATCGACCGGGACTTCGTGACCTCTGGCGCCCGGCGGCGGCTGCGGCAGCGCGCCGGCCTGGATTCGGGCACTTGATACCGGCTTGACCGGGTCGTGCAGCTTCTCCCTCTCCGGTGTCACCACCTTCATGCGGGGAGACTGTATGCGCACGTCGATGCTGGTTCTTGCGGCCGCCCTGGTCGCGGCCTGTGACGCGGGAAGTCCGGCCCGACCGGACCTTCCATCGGCGAAGAGCACGAAACAGGACGCACCGGCACCGCCGGGAGTAATCACGACCGGCATTGTCGGCATGCCGGGCACACTCACCTTCCATCCCTACACTCGTACCGAGTTCGCCGCGGGCGAGGACTTCGACCCGATCAACCTCGTGTTCCTGAGTCACGCCGACCCGCGGACGATCCGCGCCATCCTGCTGGGGCTCGATGGCAACCGGACCGCCGCACTCGGTGCTGGGGTTCCAGGCTATCCCGCGACCGCGCCATTCGACTGTCGCTGGCATGACGGCTCCGGCGACATGCAGACCGCCTACGGCGGCGACGAGGGCTGGGCCGGCAGCGTGATCCAGCTGGCCTGCGGCGATTTCGGTCCGGTGCGCTTTCATGTCCGTCTCTTCCGGCTGGGCGCGTTCACCGTGGCCAATGCACATTTCGAGATGCAGGTCCCGGGAACGGCCGACCATCAGGTGCTGAGCTGGGAACGCGCCGAGGAGTTCGTCGCCTACGACCTGCTGCGTTCCGGACTGGTGAACCCGGCTGAAGTGACCGCGACCGACGTGATCAACGGTGCAACCCACCGGACCATCCTCAAGGACCTGTGGAATGCCCTGGCCTCGTCGCCCGACGGCCAGGCGGTGCTGGCATTTGTGCGCCTCGATTTTTCAAGTCCCGCGCCCTTCGTGGACGAGGACCAGCCGATCCAGAATGGCGATGGTCGAGCGACCGTCTTCTCGGTCACCGCGGATGTGGCGCCGGTGCCGGGTACGTTTTCCGAGACCGTGCCGATCGACTTCGGCCAGGACATTCCCCGGCCCTTCTGCGCCAGCGTGCCGCGGTTCCTCCACGTGAGCGGCCACCTCGACCTGAGCAAGACAGTCACGATTGACGCGATGGGCAACTACCGGAGCAGCTTCTCGACCAGCGGCAAGCTCGACCTGCGTGATCTCGTGAGCGGAACCAGCTATTTCGCGACGGTGGGTGAGCATCAGGAGAGCGCCATGTCCGACGATGACCAGTCGGTACTGGCGACGGTGGAGCGGCGGGAGCTCCCTGCCAGTCTGCAGGGCAATGGCTCGCTCTCGACCCGGCTCAAGGTGGGCCCGGCGAGCGTGACGCAGTTTGAGAGGCGGGAAGAGTGTGAATAGGGCGTAAGGCGTAAGGCGTAAGGCGTAAGGCGTAAGGCGTAGGGCGTAAGGCGTAAGGCGTAAGGCCTGGGGCTTGGGATGTACAACCCTTACGCCTCATGCCCTGCGCCTTACGCCCTATTTCACCCTTCTCGCCAACCCGTTCAGCGAGTCCTGCGGCAGTTCGCCGTGCAGCCGGAGCTGGACATTGCCGGCCATCCAGGATCCCGGTGCAGGGGAGAGCGCGGCGCGCTGCTGGGGCAGCCCGTCGGCGACCCGCTGCTGATCCAGGAAGAAGGTCTTGCCGTCTTCGCCCAGGTAGACCACGCGCACCACCGGACGGGAGGGATCCGCCCCTGCCACCAGCCGCCCGGGCACCAGCCCCACCATCTCGGGACGCAGGCCCTCGATCACGTGCAGGTTGCCGCCCAGCTGTTCCTTGGCCTCGTCGAGTCCGATGCGGGTAGAGAGCTGGGCGTCCCGCTCGATGGCCAGCGGCTCTCGCGGTGGAGCGGCTGCCTTGAGCTCCGTCACGCGCTCGGGCTGACCGGCGCTGATGCCGGTGCTGAACGCGGCCGATTCACTGGCCGGCGCCCGTTCTCGCCGTGGCGCGACAGGCGTCACCGACGGCTGGCCGAAGCTGGGCTGTTCCGCTGCTGCCGGTGCCGGCGTGTCGGCCTCTGCCAGCGTTACCGGCGCGCCGTTGCGCACGGCATCCGAATCGGGCGCGGGAACCCGGGCCTCGGAGTCCGTGACACCTGCGGCCGCGTCAGCCAGCGTGGCCGGCTGCCCAGCTGAATCGATCAGGCCAGCCGCAGCCGAGTCCCCAAGTCCCGCGTCCGCGAGTCCCGAGTCCAGCATTGTGGGCGATACCTCCGGAGATGAGGCGTTGGAGAGGATGCGAGAACTCACCTGCTCTCCGGGGGTATCGGGGCGCAGCGCCAACCAGCCTGCACCCGCCACCACCACTATCGTGGCAGCGATCCCAACCGTGCGGCGCCAGCTGCTCCGGCGCCAGTATGGCATCTCGTTATAGGGAAGCAGCACGACCGGCGAGCCATGCTCGGCTGGTGCTGCCGGGTTGGACAGCGGGGCCGACGATGCCGGTGCCAGGGGTTCATTGGCCTCGAGGTCACCCAGCAGGTCATCGGCTTCCGTCGCAATGGCGCGCAGCGCCTGGGCACGCGCGTGGCACGCGGTGCACTGCGCGAGGTGCGCATCGAGCTCGGCGGCCACCGTCGAATCCAGTTCGCCATCGAGCCACTCGGTGAGGAGATTGTCGTCAGGATGCTGCATGTCGTCTGCTCTCCCCGGCATGGAATGCCTCGACCAGCCGCTTGCGCGCCCGCGCCAGCGTCGTCCCGACAGCTCCGCGCGCGAGACCGAGACTGGTGGCGATCTCGTCGTAACTGAAGCCCTCTGCCTTGAGCAGCAGCGCTTCGCGGTCCCGCTCATTGAGCAACGCCAGCGCGGCACGCACCGCGGTCTGCCGCTCCCGTCGTTCGAATTCAGCGTCCGCCGCCGGGGCACTGGTCGGCGTCTCGGCCTTGAGCAGCTGGAGCCGCCGGCCCTGCCGGTTGGCGCGCCGGGCGTCCTCCCGGACCAGGTTGAGGGCCACGGCAAAGAGCCACGGGCGCGGATTGGTTGGCGGGGCTTCCACCGCCCGCGCGAACGTCTCCTGCGCCAGCTCCTCGGCGCGGTCCCGGTCCCCCGTGCGGCGCCAGAGCATCCGCACCAGGGAGCCGTAGTATTGCTCGAACAACCGGCCTGTATCCTGAGTCATCAGCATGAGTTCCGGGTTCGAGTAACCGGCTGCGGCGCCCCGGGGCGACGCATGACGGCCGGGAGATGCGCGGACCCCTGGAAGTTGCACATGGGGCCCCGCGGACCGGCGCCGGCATACCGATATATGCCCCCGTTCCCATATATATTGAAAGCCTCACCACATCGTATGTCGACAGCATGGAGAGCAGGATGACCAGTACCCTCCCAGCAGCCAGCCAGGCTACCGATACCTTCCCGATCAACGGGACGGACTATATCGAGTTCTACGTCGGCAATGCCAAGCAGGCCAGTCTCTACTACCGCGCGGCATTCGGCTACCGGCTGGTGGCGTATCGTGGCCCGGAAACGGGCACTCGCGACCGGGCGAGCTATGTGCTGCAGCAGGACAAGGTACGGCTGGTCCTCACCACGGCGCTCAGCCCGGAGGGTCCGGTCGCCGATCACGTCCGGCTCCATGGCGACGGCGTCAAGGACCTGGCGTTGTGGGTGGATGACGCGCGCGATGCGTTCAACAAGGCCGTGGAACGCGGCGCCAAGGTGGCCTACGAACCGCAAGTGCTCAAGGACGAGCACGGTGAAGTGATCACGGCCGGCATCCGCACCTACGGCGACACGATCCATTCCCTGGTGGAGCGGCGCAACTACAAGGGCACGTTCATGCCGGGTTTCCGCGATGTCGAGTCGCGCTACAACCCGCCCCCGGTCGGGCTCAAGTACGTGGATCACTGCGTCGGCAACGTCGAGCTGGGCAAGATGAACGAGTGGGTCGCGTTCTACGAAAAGGTGCTCGGCTTCTACAACCTGATCTCGTTCGACGACAAGGCCATCAGCACCGAGTATTCGGCGCTCATGTCGAAAGTGGTGGCCAACGGGAACGGGCGCATCAAGTTCCCGCTCAATGAGCCGGCACAGGGCAAGAAGAAGAGCCAGATCGACGAGTATCTCGAGTTCTACCATGGCCCGGGCTGCCAGCACATCGCCATCGCCACCGATGACATCGTCACGACCGTTTCGGCGCTGCGCGACCGCGGCGTGGAATTCCTGCGGGTGCCGGGCAACTACTACGACACCGTGCTCGATCGCGTGGGCCATATTGACGAGGACATCGCCCCAGTGCGGGAACTTGGCATCCTCGTGGACCGGGATGATGAGGGCTATCTCCTGCAGATCTTCACCAAGCCGGTACAGGACCG
>CBINCZ010000014.1:0-15515 GCA_966249295.1 uncultured Gemmatimonadales bacterium | reverse complement strand
GTAGGGGCAAAGCTATAGCTTGGCCCCTACGGCGCCTCAACTCTCAACTCCCAAGTCTCAACTTGCCCTCACCCAGACTCTTCCTCGCTCTTCCGCTTCTCCTCGCCGCGGCTGCAGCCAGCAACGACGCAGCGTGTGTGCGACCCACCAGGGCCAGCACCGTGGTGCAGGGTGAAGTGACGATCTGTCCGGGCAAGTACCGCATCCCCGACCCGGACGGCAAGGGCGTGATCGTGGCGGGCAGTCCCGGCACCAGCGTCAACCTCACAGGCGTGACCCTGGAGAGCGGCGACAGCGTGCCGGCCGAGTATCGCGGCGCGGGTGTGGTGGCAAGCGGCGTGGATCGCATCACCGTCACGGGCGGTACCATCCGGGGCTATCAGTTCGGGATCAGGATCGATGGGGGGCGGGGGCACCTGGTGGCCGGCTCCGATGTCTCCGGCTCGCGCACCCAGGCGCTCCGTTCCACGCCTGAGAAGTACGACGAGGCAGACTGGCTCGACATCTTCCACGCCGATTCCGCCGAGGCCTATGGCGCGGGCGTCTACCTGAATGCGACGGTCAACGCCACGGTCCGGAACATCAAGGCCGTGCAGGCGCAGAACGGTATCATGCTGCGTGCCGCCACCGCCACCGTGATCATCGATAATGATGTTTCCAACAACAGCGGCTGGGGGATCAGTCTCTGGCACTCCACGCACAGCACGATCGCGCGCAACAAGGCGCACCACAACGTACGGTGCGAGAGCCCGCAGTACCGGCGCGGCTGCGATTCCGCGGGTATCCTGCTGCGCGAAGCCAGCGACTCGAACATCATCGCCGACAATGACCTCTCGTATTCCGGCGACGGCTTCTTCCTGAGCGGACAGCCGCCCCATGTAAACCCATCGACCGGCAACCTGGTGCTGCGGAACGACGCAACCGGAGCGTGGCACAACGCATTCGAGTCCACTTTCAGCTTCGGCAATCGTTTCCTGGATAACCGCGCCGACAGCTCCGACTATGGCTTCTGGCTCGGGTACTCCACCGCCAACGTGGTCGAGGGAAACCTGATCATCGGCACACGCACCGCCGGGGTCGCGATCGAGCATGGGCAGGACAACGTCATTGCACGGAATACCATTGTAGGAGGCCAGGTGGGCGTGCGGCTGTTCGCGCCGGACACCACGGCCCGGCGGAGCCGCAATTCCGATGTGGACCGGAACTACCTGGCCCGGCTGGAGCGAGGGGTCGTCGTGCAGCGGAGTGCGCTCACGCAGGTGCGCGGCAATATCTTCGACGGCACGGCGGATGGGCTGACGGTGGACTCCCTCTCGGCCGACGCCAAGGTGCGCGACAACGTCTTCCTGCGGGCCACCCGGCTCTTCATCGTGGCCGATCACCTCGATGCGGGGGGCAATTACTGGGCGACCGCAAACGCCGCCGCCGCCCGCCAGCAGGTCCGCGGCGACATCCGGATCGATCCCTGGCGGCCGGCGAGGGAAGCAGGGTACTAGAGGGGCGGGATGGGCAGGATGGGCCAGATGGGCAGGTGGGTCGCTGGCTGCTGGCTATTGGCCGCTGGCCCGGCGTGCCAGTCCAACCTGTCCGGCCCGTGCGCCCTGTCCGCCTTCTTGCCCCTCCTGCCCATCCCGCCCATCCTGCCCATCCTGCCCATCCCGTCATCCCGTCTTCAAAATCTCTTCCGCCATCTGCCTGAGCCGCCGAATGTCGAGCGGCTTGGCGAGGCTGCGGGGCGGGTTGGTCTGGCTGGGGAGGGCCCCCACCACCACCATCCGGCCCCTCCATCCTGGCCGGGCGCGCTGCAGTAGCTCCAGGACGCTCGTGTTCTGGTCGGCACGGGCCTCACCATCAGCCACCACCATGTCGTAGTCGCGCGAATCCAGCAGTTCGCGCAGCTGTCCCGGATCCGGCGCGGCATGGACCACGTGTCCATCCGGTGCGAACAAGGCGCGCACCATCCGCTGCAGTGCGGGATCATCCCCGGCGACGAGGATATGCCGGGTACTGTCACCAAAGACACCGCCCCGCTGGGTGGTGGCAAGCGGCAGCGACAGCACGAAGTTGGCGCCGCCGGTGGGCGCCTTCCGGTAGCTCAGGTTCCCGCCGTGCGACTGGGCAATCCCGTAGCTCAGCGAGAGGCCGAGGCCGGTGCCCTGGCCCGCGGGCTTGGTGGTGAAGAATGGCGTGAACAACCGCGGCCGATGGTCCTCGCGAACTCCGTCGCCGCTATCCATGACCTCGAGCACGGCTTCACCTTCCTGCTGGTGGGTCTGGAGCATGATGCGGCGCTCCCGCCCGGCCGGCAGGGCGGCGAGGGCATGGATCGCGTTGGTGAGGAGGTTGAGCAGGATCTGCTGCAATTCGTGCGGATCACCGTGGACCAGCACCGGATCACCCGAAAGCTGGTTCTCGATCTCGATTTCCCTGAGCCGCAGGTCGTACGCGACCAGCGATGTGGTGCGGCCCACCACATCGTTGAGGTCCACCAGCGTCTGCTGGGCAGTTTCCTTGCGCGCAAAGGTCAGCAGGTTGCGCACGATGCGGCCAGCCCGCTCCGCCTGGTCGTGGATAATGCGGATGTGCTGTCTCGGCGAGTCGGGCAGCGGCTCGCGTTCCAGCAGCAGCTCGGCGAGGCCGGCGATCGAGGTCAGCGGGTTGTTCAGTTCGTGCGCCACGCCCGAGACCAGCTGGCCGATGGCGGCCATCTTCTCGCTCTGGATCAGCTGCGCTTCCATGGCGCGCTGCGCCGTCACGTCCTCCACCAGCGCCACCATCGCCCCATGCCCGAACGCCCCGCCCAGGGGCGCCAGCGTCAGGCGCAACAGCCCGCCATGCCGGCCCGGCGTCGCGCTCGGCGGGGACGCGGCGCCGTGCGATTGCACGTTCCGCATGTAGGTGAGCGCCGGGCCGGGATCCTCAAAGAGCAGCGGCGCGAATGGCTTCCCGTTCAGTTCCGACGTCTCTGCGTTGGCCATGGTGGCCAGCGCCTGGTTGGCACGCTGGATGGTTCCGTCGGCGTTGAGCACGGCGATGCCTTCGCGCAGGGCGTCGAAGGCGGTCTCCCATTGCAGCCTGCCATGCTCCACCCGGGCGAAGAGCTTGCTGTTGGCGAGCACCACGGACGCGCTGGTCGCCACCGTCGAGAGCAGCCAGAGGTCTTCCGTCGTGAAGGTGCCACGGGCGTGGTCGGTGACTGCGATGGCGCCCAGGGTCTCGTTGCGGGACCGCAGCGGCACCACTGCCGCGGACCGTACCAGCATGTCATACAGCACCCGCACGTCGGCCGCCTCGAGCCGCTGGTCTACCTCGATCCGGCCGCGATCGAGCGCCGCCGTCAGGAGCGACACATCGCTCCTCGGCACCCGCCGCCCGGCGGCCTCGGGGAGGGTCCCCTCCGCCGCCGCGACCCGAAGCCACCGGTCGTCCTCCACCAGCACCACCATCACGCCCTGCGCCTGGATGAACCGGCGCAGGTAGCGCACCACCTGCTCCACGATGCGATCGGGCTGGAAGGAGTCGGAGAGGACGTAGCCGAGTTCGCGCAGGGTGAAGAGTTCGCTGATCCGGTGCTCGAGCTGGGCGGCCAGCTCATCCCGCTGGCGGACCAGCTGGCGATTGCGCTGCTCGGTCCGGTAGGTGCGGACCCCAAGCACCAGCAGGGCCGCCGACATCGGCACCACGACGACCGACCACCACGACATGCCGGTCTCGTGGATGAAGACATACTCGGTCACGACGAGCAGCAGGCTCGCCAGCACCGCGAGCACCGCGGGCGGCAGCCGGAAGGAGGTCCTGCGCTTCAGCTGGCCGAATCTCCTCGGCGCGCCACGCGCTCGGTCACGTAGGCCTCGGGCGGTGCGTTGGGCTTGACGCGAACCGACTTGGCGGGGATGCCGACGTTCACGTGCCAGGCCCGCACGTCCTTGGTCGCGACCGCCACGGCGCCGACCATGCCGTTCATGCCCACGTGCACGCCCGCGAGCACGGTGGCGTGATAGGTGATCCGCACGTCGTCGTCGAGGATCGTGGGGACGCTGGTCACATCCTTCTGGTCCACGATGCTGTGGGTATGGCTGTAGATGTTGGCGTAATCGGAAATGCTGACCCGGTTGCCCAGCCGGATGCCGCCGCGATCGTCGAGCAGGACGTGGCGATGCACCACGCAATCATCGCCCACTTCCATGTTGTAGCCGAAGGAAAATTCGACATGCTGGAAGCATTTGAAGTTGCGGCCGCAACGGGCAAAGATGTGCGGCGCCAGCACCCGCCGGAACCGCACGCCGAGCTCCACGTTCTGGCCTCCTGCCGGCGAGCGGTCAAAGGAGTACCAGAGCCAGAGGAGCGGCTTCACCCGGGCGAAGCGTTCGGGGTCCACGTCGGCGTAGTACTCGGGCTCGAGGGTGATGCCACGGGGATCGAGCGCCCGGAGCGCCAACCGGGTGGCCGCCGGCACCGCCGGATCGGCCACCCGCTCGTCGTAGTCGGTGACGTCAGGGTAGTAGAGGCCGAGCAGGATATCCCGCGCGAGCCGGTTCCAGTCGGCTCCGGGGGTGGCGAGCTGCCCTTCAAGGTCGGTGAGCCAGTCCTGGACGGCGCGGCGATCGGCGTCCGGGAGCGTGATCGAGCGCAGGGGTTGCTGGGCCATGGGGTCTCCGGTAGATGGGTGGAAGATAGGGGCGGAGCGGGCTGGGCGCTAAGCGCTGAACGCTAAGCGCTTAGCGCTCAGCCCTTGACCGTGGCGGCCAAAGTCGACAGCTTCTGTCGCCTTTATGAAAAACTACTTGAGACTCTTTATCATTTATGCATCCCGGCCCCCAGCCCTCCCGGCCGGTGCGTAGCCTCGCCTTCAGCCTTCTGGTCGCCGGCCAGCTTCTCCCGCTGCCTGCCGTTCGCGTCCGCCGCACGGTGCTGGTCATGGGCACCGAGTTGCAGATTGACGTCGTCGCCAGCACCCGTTCCGCGGCGCTCGAGGCCACCGAGTCCGCCTACCGGGCCGTCCTCAGCGCGGATGCGCTGCTCAGTACCTGGCATACGAGTTCGCTCGACTCCCTGAACCACGCCACTCCCGGCGACAGGACAGCCGTCCCGGCGGCGCTCATTCCGCTGCTCCGGGAAGCACTGCCCTGGCGCGACTCCACCGGCGGTGCCTTCGAGCCGGTGAGTGGTGCCCTCTCCGACGCCTGGGACCTGCGCGGCAAGGGTCGGGTGCCGTCGGAGAATGAGCTGCGTGCGGCACTTGCGAATACGGGGGCCGAAGCCATGGAACTGCGGGACGGCGTGGCGGTGCGGCGGCGAGGCGCCTGGCTTGATTCCGGCGCGTTCGGAAAGGGTGCCGCGCTCCAGATGGCGGCGCATGCGCTCGACGCTGACAGTGTGCACGCGGCACTCCTCGACTTCGGCGGCCAGGTGCTGGCCATCGGTGCCCCGGAAGGCGGGCGCGGCTGGACCGTCGCTGTGGCCGATCCAATCCACCGGCAGCAGCCTGTGCTCGAACTGCGCCTGCGTGACATGTCAGCCTCTACCAGTGCGCAGTCGGAGCGCTTTGTCACGGTAGACGGCCAGCGCTACGGCCATATTCTCGATCCCCACACCGGCCGGCCGGTGCCCGCGTGGGGCAGTGTCACCGTGATCGCCCCTGACCCCCTGTTGGCCGACATCCTTTCCACCGCGCTCTTCGTGATGGGCCCGGACGAGGGGCTCGCCTGGGCCAACCGCCATCCATCGATTGGCGCCGTTTTCCTGGTCAGCAGTACTGCAGGTACCCGGGTCATCGCCTCCGACGGTGCCCGGAAGTTCATCCTGTCCCCGAATTCCCTTTAATGGATTTTCTGAACCATGGGCACCGAGATCGTCGCCTCCACCAGAGCCCGGAAGTTCATCGTACTCCCGATTTCTCTCTAATGGATTTTCTAATGCGATCGATTCGTACCGTCCTGCTCGGCCTCCTTGTCGCTGTCACGCCCGCTATGCTGGGTGCGCAACAGACCGATTCTGCCGCCATCGCGGAGCTGCGCCAACGGCTCGATGCCGTGACGCGTGAACTCGAGCGCATGGAGCTGCAGGGCGCCGACGTACCCCTCGCCGACACGATGCAGTCAGGGCTCGCGCCCGCTGCCTCGAAGGTCTACCGCGTGAAGCAGGGCGTCTCCCTGGGCGGCTACGGCGAGATGCTGTACCAGAACTTTGCGAGCACCGACCAGGCCGGCGACGCAGCAGGGGAAGCGGACCGCCTCGACGCGCTCCGTGCCGTGGTGTATGTCGGCTACCGCTTCAGCGACCACTGGCTCTTCAACTCCGAGATCGAGTTCGAGCATGCCAATACCGAGGACGGCGGCGAGGCGTCACTCGAGTTCGGCTACCTCGAGTACCGTCCTGTGTCCGCGTTCGGTGTCCGGGCCGGCCTCCTGCTGTCGCCGATGGGGCTGCTCAACGAGATGCACGAGCCGACGACCTGGCTCGGAGCCACCCGGCCGCTGACCGAGACGTACATCATCCCCTCGACCTGGCGCGAGAATGGCATCGGGGTCGTGGGCGAGCATGGCATCCTCACGTACCGCGCCTATGCCATGGCTGGCCTTGACGGTGTGAGCGGCTACTCGGCTGCGAAGGGGCTACGCGAGGGACGGCAGGGAGGCTCCAAGTCGCTGGCCGAGAACTTCGGGGTAGTGGGACGGGTAGACGTGACGCCGCAGCCGGGGCTCACGCTGGGCGGTTCGGGCTACGTCGGCAATTCGGGGCAGGGCGTGGTGGACGAAGAAGGCAGCCTGCAGGCGCGCACCAGCATCATCGAAGGCCACGTGCAGTACCGCGCGCGCGGCTTCGATTTCCGTGCCCTCGGCGCGCTGGCGTCGGTGGACGATGCGGCGCGCATCAACGATTTCCAGGGGCTGAGCGGCGACGCGTCCGTCGGCTCTCGTCTCACCGGCTGGTACGTGCAGGGCGGCTACGACCTGCTGCACTCGAGCCGCAGCACTGCAGCCGTGCTTCCCTACGTGCGGTACGAGCAGGTAAGCACCCAGCAGGAGGTGCCGGAAGGATTCGCCTCCAACCCGGCCAACGACCGGCAGGTGGTCTCCCTCGGCGTCATGTGGAAGCCGATCTCGATGATCGCCGTCAAGGGTGAGTACCAGATCGACCGGAATGAGGCGGACACCGGCGTGAACCGGGTGAATGTGGTGGTGGGGTACCTGTTCTGATGGACGCGAGACGTGGGACGCGTGACTCGAGCGGGACGCGCCCGCGTCTCGCGTCTCGCGTCTTCGGCTTTCTGCTCGCCCTGCTCGCCTTGCCGTCTGGAGCGCGAGCACAATCGCGTCTCTCTCCGCAGGAGGCTCTGCAACTCGCCTTTCCGGCGCCGGACTCGGTCGTCCGGCGCACTGCGTTTCTTTCCGCCAGCGACGTGGCCAGGGTCACCGCGCAGAGCGGGCCGGGCGCGGACCCGCCGCCCAGCGTGGTGAGCTATTACGTCGCGTGGCAGAAAGGGCAGCCGGTGGGAGTGGCCTACTTCGACACCCACAAGGTGCGGACCGAGCGCGAGACGCTGATGTTCGTGCTCGACCGGACGGGCACGATTCGCCGGGTCGAAGTGCTCGCCTTCGGGGAACCGCCGGAGTACGCGGCACCGCGTGGATGGCTCGGGCAGTTTGCGGGAGTTGATTCGTCGGATGGAGCTGCGCTGAAGGGCAGGATTGTCGCCATCACCGGGGCCACGCTCACCACACGCGCCGCCGAGCGGGCCGCGAGGCGCATCCTCGCGCTGCACCACCATGTCCATCCGTTTGCTGCGACGGCGCGGCCATGACGCGTTTCGAGCGCTGGAGCGTCTGGTCCACGTCAATCGCGACTGCGCTGACGGGCTTCGTGTATCTGTGGATGAAATACCTGATGACGCCGGTGGATCCGTGGGCCGTCATCAATCATCCATTGCAGCCGTGGGTACTCAAGGCCCACATCCTGGTGGCGCCGCTGCTCGTGTTCAGCGTCGGCATGGTGGCGCTCAAGCACATCTGGCGGCACCTGCGCAGTGCCCGCCGCACCGCCCGTCGCACCGGCCTCACTACCGCGCTGGTGCTGGGGCCGATGGTCATCTCCGGCTATCTCATCCAGTCGGTGACGGGAGAGGGGAACCTGCGGGTCCTTGCCATCGCGCACATCGCGACCGGGACGGTCTATGCGCTTGCGCTGCTGGCGCACCAGGTCATGGTGCGGCGTGCGCTCAGGGGCTCGCGGGATGCAGCCGCTGCCGCTCCCGCTGCAGGATTGGCAGGCGGTCGCTCCAGTCGGATGACGTCAGTGCCCCATAGCTGATCCGGAAGGGATCCCAGACCGGCAGCGATTGCCGGAAGAGGAAGATTGCCATCACCGACTCGCGCGCATCGAGCTGCCCGCTGCCGAACTGCGGGCTGAGCGGCACGACGGCCATCGGCTGCAGCAGCTGGCCCCGCGCCTGGATGTTGAGCAGCTGCGAGTCAAACCGCACCCCGTCCTTCACGCCGAAGAAATTGACCAGGGCCAGCCCCGGCTCCGAAATCCCGGCGTCCCGTCCCGCAGAGTCGATCGCCGGCCGATACCGGGCGACCAGGCGTTCCAGCGCCGTTGCCGCATCCTCGGAGAGCAGCGCCAGCAGGCCGGCATCGAGCGGCACGAATCGGATTTCCAATTCGTCATTGCGCAGGCGGATGGCGATGTCGCTCTGGTTGAGCCGGCCGTAGACCCTGGGCGCCACGCTGTCGGCCGCGGCGGAGTCCGCCGGCGCGGCGACGGGCGGATTCTGGGCGTGGGCGCAGGCCGCGCCCAGCAGGAGCGACACCGCAAGGCACATCTGTCTCATGCACGTTCTCCCGCGGAAAGAATGCTCTGCCCCAGCTCGGCGATGCCGAGCCCCGTCCTGCTGCTCACCACCTGCACCTGATCCTCCAGGAGTCCCAGTGCCTCGGCGAGTTCGCGTTCGCGCGCGCGCCGCTGTGCATGGGAAAACTTGTCGGCCTTGGTGAAGACGGCGAGCGTCGCCCGGTTGGCCGCAATCAGCAGCTCCTGCATGGCGAGGTCGTCCCGTGACGGGGGATGCCGGAGGTCCAGCAGCCAGACCACGCCAGCCAGCCGTTCCCGCCGCTCGAGATAGCGGGCCAGGAGGTCGCGCAAGCGGCGCCGCTCGGGCTGGCTGGCTCGCGCGTAGCCGTAGCCCGGCAAGTCCACCAGATAGAACGCCGGAAGCCGGAAAACATTCACCATGGTGGTCTTGCCGGGCGTGGCGCTGACGCGCGCGAGGCCGGCCTTGCCGGTCAGGGCATTGAGCAGACTGGACTTGCCGACGTTGGAACGGCCGACAAACGCAATTTCGGGAAGGGGTGGATCAAGCGAAACGTCGGGATCGGGAAAGGAGCCGACGAACGTGGCCGGCGCCTCGCCCAGCGGCGACGTCACGCCTCGCGCTTGGCGCGGGGACGTTCGGTGACGATCAGCGGCTGGGTGCCCTCGGTGACCGCCTCGCGGGTGATGATCACTTCACGGACATCGTCGCGGGTGGGCAGGTCGAACATGATGTCGGTCATGATCGTCTCGAGGATGCTGCGCAGCCCGCGGGCGCCGGTCCCCCGCTTGAGCGCCTTCTGGGCCACGGCCCGGAGCGCCTCGGGATCGAACGTGAGACCCACGTTCTCCAGCTCGAAGAGCTTCTTGTACTGCTTGGTGAGGGCGTTCTTGGGCTCGAGCAGGATGCGCACCAGTGCGTCTTCGTCGAGCGACTGCAACGGCACCGAGACCGGCAGGCGGCCCACCAGCTCGGGGATCAGCCCGAAGCGCAGCAGGTCGTCCGGTTCGACGTCCGCGAAGGGGTCCTTGTCGTTGATGCCGTCGCGACTGCCCCGGTCGGCGCTGCTGAATCCGATCTGCTGCCGGCCCGTGCGCGCCTCGATGATCTTCTCGAGCCCGTCGAACGCGCCGCCGCAGATGAACAGGATGTCGCGGGTGTTGATCTGGATGTATTCCTGCTGGGGATGCTTGCGCCCGCCCTGGGGCGGCACGCTCGCAATGGTGCCTTCGAGGATCTTGAGCAGTGCCTGCTGGACGCCCTCACCCGAGACGTCGCGCGTGATGCTCGGGTTCTCGCTCTTGCGCGCGATCTTGTCAATTTCGTCGATATAGACGATGCCGCGCTCGCACTCGGCGACGTTGAACTCACCAGCTTGCAGCAGCCGGACGAGAATGTTCTCCACGTCCTCGCCCACGTAGCCGGCTTCGGTGAGGGTGGTGGCGTCGGCGATGGTGAAGGGGACGTCAAGGATGCGGGCGAGGGTCTGGGCCAGCAGGGTCTTGCCCGTGCCGGTGGGGCCGATCAGGAGGATGTTGGACTTGTCGAGCTCGACGTCCGAGTCCCGGCCGCTCTGGGCATTGATGCGCTTGTAGTGATTGTAGACCGCCACCGCGAGGGCCCGCTTGGCGGTGTCCTGCCCGATCACGTACTGGTCCAGGACCTCCTTGAGCTCTGCCGGGGTCGGGACCTGGGTGATGTTATCGGCAACCTCGCGCTCTTCGTCCTCGGCGAGGATCTCATTGCACAGCGTGATGCACTCGTTGCAGATGTAAACGGACGGGCCCGAAATGAACTTCCGGACCGAGTCCTTGCTCTTTCCGCAAAATGAGCAACGAAGGTGCTTATCGTTCGACATGGGCCCACTTGTGAAACAGGGTATGGCTGACACTGCAAAAGGGGAGCCACCCATAAGGTGGCCCCCCGGACGGGGCGGCGTCAAGTCTTGGGGATGAGCTCCCGCCGAGGCGTAAAGACACTGTCGATAAGGCCATAGGCCTTGGCCTCCTCCGCGCTCATGAACCGGTCCCGGTCCATGTCCCGCTCGATGGTCTCGACCGGCTGGCCGGTGTGCTGGGCATACAGGTCGTTGAGCTTGGACCGCAGGTAGAGGATCTCCCGGGCCTGGATCTCGATGTCGGCCGCGGTGCCCTGGGCCCCGCCCGAGGGCTGGTGGATCATGATCCGGGAATGGGGCAGGGCACTGCGCTTGCCCTGGGTGCCGGCCGCGAGCAGGAACGACGCCATCGAGGCGGCGAGACCCATGCAGATGGTGTTGATGGGCGCGCGCAGGTGCTGCATCGTGTCATAGATGGCCATGCCCGACGACACCACGCCCCCCGGCGAGTTGATGTACAGGTAGATGTCCTTCTCGGGATTGTCGGCCTCGAGAAAGAGCAGCTGCGCGATGATGATGTTGGACACATCATCATTGATGGGCGCACCCAGGAACACGATGCGGTCCATCAGCAGCCGGGAGAAGATGTCTTAGGTCCGCTCGCCGCGGCTCGACCGTTCAATGATGTAGGGCGGGTAGATCGTGGCCATCAGGTCAGTCCGTCTTCTCGTCAACGGTGGATTGCGCGAGGAGATGGGCAAAGACCTTCTCCTCGGTGAGTGCCCGCTCGATTTCGGGCAGGCGGTTTGCCTTCTGCAGGCTGGCATACAGCTGGCCCGTTTCCACGCCGCGGGCCCGCGCCATCTCGGCCACGCGCGCGTCCACGTCCTCCTCCGTGGCCCGGAGCTTGTCCTGCTCCATCACGGCCGACAGGATCAGGTCGCGTCGCACGGTGGCTTCGGCGATGGGCCGGAACTGCGCCTCGAAGGCGCCGAGTTCCGACTCGGGCAGCTGGTACGCATGGGCGTAGGCGTGCAGCACGCGGTGCACCAGCGATTCCGGCGCCGGCACGTCGTTGGCCTCGGCGATCTGGCGCAGCAGGTCGTCGCGCACCCGGGCATCGGCTTCGCGGGCGGCCTCCTTCTCGAGGTCCTCGCGCACCGCTGCCTTGAGCTGGTCCAGCGACTCGAAGTCGCCCGCTTCACGCGCCAGGTCGTCATCCAGTGCCGGCAGCTCCTTGCGCTTCACGTCCAGCAGGGTGACGCGCACGCGGCGGCTTTGCCCACGTCGGCTTTCGTCCGGATGATCCTCGGGGAAGCGAATGTCCCCTTCCCGGGTTTCACCCGATGAGAGCTGCATGATCAATTCTTCCAGGTCGGGGACCGCCCGCTGTTCGCCCAGCACCAGGGTGTGGGGCTGCGGCTCCGCGCCCTCATCATCCAGCGCGGTCACCTCGATCTGCACCTGCTGGCCCGGCTGGGGTCGTTCACCCTCCACCGGCGTCCAGGTCGCCTTCTGCTCCCGGATCTGCTCCAGCTGCTCGGTCACCAGCTCGTCGGTGACGGGGGCAACCGCGCGGGTCAACTTGAAGCCGCCAGTCCGCGAGAGGGTGATGGACGGGCGAACTTCGACAAACAGCTCGAACTCGACCGGGCTTCCTTCCTCGAACTTGAGGTTGCGCACGCTGGGCTCGGACACCGGCTCGAGCGCCTCGCTCGACCGGGCCGTCTCCCAGCCGTCCCGCACCACCTCTTCCAGCGCCGACTGCCGGATGGCGTCGCCGAAGCGCCTGCGAACCACCGCTTCCGGAGCCTTGCCCTTCCGGAAGCCGGGGAGCCGGGCGCGGCTGGCGTAGTATTTCAGGGCCTTCTCCTCGGCGGCACGCACCCGATCGACCGGGATCGTGACCTTGAGGGAGCGCGATGCCACATCTTCTGCGGTCTTTTCGACCAGAATGTCCGTCGTCATGGGCGGAAAGGTAGCCGCCCGCCGAGGGGACGGTCAAACCGGCCGCGCCTTGACTGCGAGGCCGGAAACCGGAGTATTGTGGCGTGGCCACCATCCTCGTCGTTGACGACGAACCCTCGGTGCGGCGCGCGGTGCGCCGTCACTTCGAATTGAACGGCATGGGGGTGATCGAGGCCGCCAGCGGCAGGGAAGGCCTCCAGATCCTGCAGCGCGGTGAATCCGTGGATGCGGTGGTGTGCGACGTGCTGATGCCGGAACTCAACGGCGTGGCGCTCTACGACGCCATCCTGGAGCAGGCGCCGCAGCTTCGCCAGCGCGTGGTGTTCCTGACCGGGCTCGCCAGTGAGCCAATGGTGCACGAGCTGATCGAGGCCCGTGGTGTCCCCATGGTGAGCAAGCTGCACGATCTCACGATCGTGGTTGACGCGGTCAGGCTGGCGCTCCTCCGTTCGTCGGAAGCGCCGCCGGTGTAGGGGCGGGTCTCGGCCCGCCCCTGCGCGCGGCGGCCTTGTCCAGCAGCTGCCGCACTCGCGCGGCCAGGGCATCGGGCGCGAAGGGCTTCGACTGGAATAGCGCGCCCGACGGCAGCATCCCCCGTTCCGTCACTTCCTCGCCGGTGTACCCCGACATGAAGAGAACAGGAAGCTCCGGCGCCTGTTCGTGGAGGCGGACCGCCAGCTCCCGGCCACCCATCTCGGGCATCGCGACGTCCGTTACCACCAGGGCGATGTCAGCCTCCTGCTGATCGTAGATATCCAGTGCCTGCCGGCCGTCGCCCGCCTCGATGATGGTGTAGCCCAGGTTCCGTAGCGCGCGCGCCGTGAGCGAGCGAACCATCTCCTCATCCTCCACCAGCAAGACCGTTTCCGATCCGCCCCTCGGTGGCATCCGCCTCGGTCCCGATGGCCGTTCGGCAGGCTCGGCCGACAGCGGCAGGTAGGCCTTGAAGACTGTGCCTTCACCCGGCTCGCTATACGCGAAGATGAATCCGTTGCTCTGCTTGATGATGCCGTAGGCGGTGGACAGGCCGAGCCCGGTGCCCTGGCCCACCGGCTTGGTGGTAAAGAACGGCTCGAAGATCCGGTGCATGACGGCTTCGTCCATGCCCGCACCGGTGTCGCTCACCGCCATCATGACGAACTCCCCCACGGGCAGCGACAGGTCCGGGTGCCGCATCGCATAGGTGCCGTCGAAGTGCTGCTGCGCGGTCTCGATGGTGATGCGCCCGCCCTCCGGCATCGCGTCGCGGGCATTGAGCACCAGGTTGAGCAGCACCTGCTCCAGCTGGCCGGGATCTGCATGGCTGCAGCATGGCTGGGGCGACAGGTGCATCACCAGCTGGTGCTTCTCGGTCACCGACCGCTGCAGCATGGGCAGCAGCTCCTGGATCACCAGATTGAGGTCCACCGTGCGGGGATGCAGCACCTGCTGGCGGCTGAAGGCCAGCAGCTGGCGGGTGACGTCGGCTGCGCGGTGTGCGGCCTTGAGGATCTCCTGCACGTCCGCCTGGCGCGTATCACCGGGCGGCAGGCTGCGCGACAGGAAGTCGCCGAAGCCCAGGATGGCCGTCATCATGTTGTTCACTTCATGCGCCACCCCGCCGGCCAGGCGCCCGGTGGCCTGCATCCGTTCCGCCCGGCGCAACTGGTCATCCATGCGGCGGCGCTCGGTGATGTCCGCCGCGGTCACGCACACGCCGATCACGGCCTGCTGTTCATCGCAGACGGGAGCGTAGGTGATGTCGAACTGCGACGACCCGTCACCCGGCGCGGTTTCCACGCTCAGTCGTTCACCGGTGAGGGCGCGATGGAACTGCTCCTCGCCCAGCAGGCTGAGGTCGCGGGTGCGCATGCCGATGCCAATCCAGGTGCCCAGCCGCTCTTCGGCGCGCGCCGCCGCGGCATTGTAGAGCCGGACCCGGCCGTCCCGGTCCAGCAGGACCAGCGCCTGCGAGGTGGTGTCGAAGATGGTCCGGAGGTCGGCCTCCGAGCGGCGAAGGGCCGCCTGGGCGCGCTCCCGTTCTCCCCGCTCCCGTTCGCGCTCGAGCGCCGATCGCACCGCCGGCCCGATGCGCGTGAGATTGCTCTTCAGCACGTAATCCGTGGCCCCCGCCTTCATGCACTGCACCGCGGTCTCCTCGTTGATGGAGCCGGTGACAATGATGAAAGGGATGCTCGGCGCCCACGCACGCGCCAGCTCCAGCGCACGCATGCCGTCGAACTGGGGCAGGGAGAAATCCGAGAGAATGACATCCGGACGGACGTCTTGCAGCGCCTGGACGAAGTCGTCGCGCGCACTGACCCGGTGCACCACGCAGCCGAGGGCCGCCCGATCCAGCTCGAACTTCAACAGCTCGGCGTCCATGGCCACGTCTTCGAGCAGCAGCACTTGCAGTGGAACAGCAGTCATCTGCTATCAATCCAGGCGGCGGGCCGCCAGCGAAGAGCCGGGGAAGGGCAACCGGTCAACATTCACTACTCTCCGGGCTCCTGTCAAATTGGCGCCAGACTTGACCGGGGCGCACCCGGGGCCCATGCTCCACGGTGGGGCGCTGTGGGACGCCCCCCGAATCCTGCTCATATCCGGCATGCTGCGCGCGTGCCGCTCGCCTGAGGACCATCTTCATGTCTCGTGACCGTGGGTCCGCGAAACCCCGCGCCTCCCGCCGGGCTGCCGGCAAGGCCGGCGCCGCTGGCGTCTCCCTGAATGGTCGTGGTGAACCTGACACGCTTGATTCCGCCGAGCTGCTGGACGTCCTGACCGCCGTGAAGCGCGGTGACTTCACCGTCCGCATGCCCCGGGATCGCGTCGGCCTGCACGGCAAGGTGGCGGACACCCTCAATGACATCATCCAGATGAACCAGGACCTGGTCACCGAGATCGACCGGGTGAGCCAGG
>CBINCZ010000013.1:0-15922 GCA_966249295.1 uncultured Gemmatimonadales bacterium | reverse complement strand
CCATCCGGCCGGCAAATTGGAGCCCGCCACCGCCGCGGCCGCGCGCGCGCCGATGGTACCCGACGCCTGTGGCCTCAGGTCGGTCTCCTCGCCCAGCCAGCGCCGTAGCATCGGGCCGGCATCGGCAGGCCGGAACCAGACGGTCCAGCGGAAGCCGGCGCCGCGCGCCGCGGCGATCGCCCGCGCCAGCAGGACGCGATAGAGGCGGGTGGCATGCGCCGTGCCGATCTCCGCCGCGACGCGTGGGAGTACCACGCCCGACTCAGGGGCGTCGGCCAGGATGGCGAGGGTGGGACGCACGAGTCAGGCGCGCACCAGTTGCTGGAATCGCTTTCGCAGGTCGGCCGTCACCGGCCCCATTCGTCCCTCACCGATCCTGCGGCCATCGAATTCCCGGATCGGCGCAATCTCCGACGCCGTGCCGGTGAAGAACGCTTCTTCCGCCGTGTACACGTCATAGCGATTGAGGGGCTCCTCACGCACCTCAAGCCCGGCCTCGGCGGCAAGCTCCATTACCGCATCCCGGGTCACGCCACGGAGAATGCCGGCCCATGCAGGCGGCGTTCGCATCACGCCCCGCTTCACGATGAACAGGTTCTGGCCGGAACCCTCGGTGACGTAACCATCAGGATCGAGCATGATTGCCTCGTCGGCGCCGGCCTGGATCGCCTCTACCTTCGCCAGGATGTGGCTCAGGTAGTTGAGCGACTTCACCCGAGGCGACAACGCCTCGCGATGTGGCATGGGCGTGCCGGCCGTGATGACCCGCAGTCCCTCGGCGTAGGTCTCTTCCGGCCAGAGACGGATCCGGTCCACGATGAGCATGACCGTGGGGCGTTCACACTTTCGCGGATCCAGCCCCAGGTCGCCTCGACCGCGCGTGACGATGTGGCGCAGATAGGCGTCGTCCAGTGCGGCCCGCTTCACCGCCTCGAGGGTGATGGCGCCGAGCTCGGCCCTGGACATGGGAATGTCCATCCAGACCGCGCGAGCCGAGTCATACAGCCGATCGAGATGCTGCTCCAGCCTGAAGATGCGCCCGCCATAGGCACGCATCCCCTCGAAAACGCCATCGCCGTAGAGCAGACCGTGATCGAAGACCGACACGGTGGCGGTATGCTCATCACGCCACTCGCCGTCCAGCCAGATGACCGTCACAGGACGGGCGGGATGGGCAGGATGGGCAGGTGACTGCAGCGCATTCGCACATCGTGGAGTGACGCGTGCGACCATCCGGGGGCAACGAGCCTGAAGTGTTGGGATTTGGTCATGGGAGTAATGTACTCGCGACCCGCGATCAGGCGAGGGAGGCCAGGATGGGCAGGATGGGCAGGATAGGCAGGATGGGCAGGATGGGCAGGATGGGCGGGTGAGGCGGACAGGTCGGACAAGGCGGACGGGTCGGACAGAGCCAACAGCCAACAGCCAGCAGCCAGCGACCAACCTGCCCATCCTGCCCATCCTGCCCATCCCGAGTGGGGGCGGTGGGACTCGAACCCACGACCTGGCGGTTAAAAGCCGCATGCTCTACCAGCTGAGCTACGCCCCCGGGACCGCGCTCAAGGTCGCACTGCGCGGGACGGCAACGCAAGAGCGTGCTTGTCGGGAGCCCCGGGATGGGCTTAGTCTCAGACGGACAGGTTGGAAGGCGGGAAGACGGGAAGACGGGAAGACGGGAAGGCGGGAAGATGGACAGACGGGAAGATGGACGGCGCGGACGCGAAGCGAATATCGGGCGGGAGGAGCGCGAGGGGCCACGCGAGGGCACCGAGCACCCGCTCTCCAACCAGCTCGAGGAGCAGCCGCGCGCGGAGGAATTCCTGCCGCCGAGCCGCCCGGCCGCCGAGCCGCCGCGAGAGGCGCTCATCGAGTGGGATGATGCGCATTGCTGGCATCCCTTCACGCAGCAGGGTACCTACCGCGAATCGGATCCGCTGCTGATCGTCGCTGGCAACGGCCATTATCTCGTCGACATCAATGGGCGCCGCTTCCTGGATGGCGTCAGCTCCCGCTGGTGCAACCTGCTGGGACATTCGCGCCCGGAGATTGATGAGGCCATCCGCGAGCAGCTCATCCGCATCGCACATTCCACCTTTCATGGCCACGCCAACGTTCCTGCAGTCACGCTGGCCCATCGCCTCGCAGAGCGAGCGCCGGACGGGCTCACCCGGGTCTTCTTCACCGACGACGGCTCGACCGCCGTGCGTTCCGCGCTCCAGATGGCGGCTGAGTTCTGGCGCCAGAGCAACGAGACGGCAGACCACGCACGGACCGACTTTCTCGGGCTGATGGGCGCCTCGCACACGATGATGCCGGACGGCGACAGCACCCTCATCCAGGCGGGCTCAGCCGCGCACTTCCTTGAATTGCTGGAGCGTGAAGGCCACCGCCTCGCCGCGGTCGTGCTCGAGCCCGGTGTGCAGATCGCGGCTGGCGCGCAGGTCCAGCCCCCCGGATTCGCGGCCGAAGTGCGCAGGGCAGCCAGCCGCGCAGGTACTTTCCTCGTTGCGGACGAGACGGCCATCGGGTTCGGCCGCTCGGGTGCCATGTTCGCCTGTGACAAGGAAGGCATTGTACCGGACCTTCTCTGCCTGTCGAATGGATTGACCGGGGGCTACCTCCCCATGGGCGTCACCCTTGCCACGGAGCGCATCCACGACCGCTTCGTGGACCGGCGGGATGAGGGGCGACTCTTTGCCCATGGCTACACCTTCAGCGGCAACCAGCTCGCATCGAGCGCGGCGCTCGCCACGCTGGATGTGTTCGATCGAACCGGACTCATAGAGCGGGTGCCCGGCCGGGTCCAGCACCTCGAAACGGCGCTCGAGCGCGTGCGGGACCTGCCCGGCGTGGCCGAGGTCCGGCAATACGGCCTGGTGGCGGGCATCGAACTCGAGGCGGACGGCCACGCACATACGGCTCATGCCCGCGCGCGCGAGGTGTGCCAGCTGGCGCGGGCGCGTGGCGTCTTCGTGCTGCCGGTGGATGGCGTCGTCATGCTGGTGCCGCCGCTCACCATCACGCAACCGGAGCTGGACATGCTGGTGGATGCCGTGGCGTCGAGCTGCGAAGAGCTCGCCGGCGTGACCTCATGAGCGAGACCCGCCGCAGCAACATCGTGGTCGTAACCGGCACCGATTCGGATGTCGGGAAGACCTGGGTGACCGCAGCCCTGGCGCGCGCCCTCGGCACCGCCGGCGCGTCGGTCCGCGCGGTGAAGCTGATCGAGACCGGATGCCGGGACGATGCGCGCGACCGGGAAGACGGGGTGATCCTCGCGCGTGCCACGGGACAGGATGCCCCGGTGGAGGCGCTCTATCGCTTCCCCGACGACATGGCACCGGTGCTGGCAGCGGAGCGACGCGGTGTCACCCTGGATTTTGACGAAGTACTGCTGGCGCTGGAACGGTACGCGGAACGCTGCGACATCCTGCTGCTGGAGGGAGCGAGCGGCCTGCTCTCGCCGTTCACCTGGGAATGGTGCCTTGTGGATGTGGCCCAGGGCCTCGAGGCCCGCGCCATCCTGGTTGGCAGCGACCGGCTGGGGACGCTCAACCATGCCTTGCTCACGCTGGGGGCACTGGAGCTGGCGGCAGTGCCGGTGGTTGACACCATCCTCACGCCACCGCCTGCCGCCGATCCCTCCACCGGCACCAACGCCGAGGCCCTCAAGCGCCTGAGCGGGGTGCCGCGAGTGGTGACGGTCCCGCGCACCGATGATCCGGAGCTGGCGGCTGCCTCGCTGCGCGATACCGCGCAGCGAGTCGTAAGTCGTAAGTCGTAAGTCGTAGGAATTCCCGTTGTGAGCAGTCCTACGACTTACGACTTACGACCTACGACTGTTGCTTCAGCAACTCACTGACCGCCTTTTTCGCGTCTTCATGCTTCAGGTTCCCGACCACCGGCCGCAGGGCCCGGGCTGCCACCTGCGGCGGCATGGCGTTCCGGAAGGCATCGAGCACCCACTCCCGCACCCAGCCACGATCATCATCCACGTGCCGCACCAGGATGCCCATGGCGGTACTGTCGCCCCGGCGCGCGAGGGCCGCGAGCAGGTAGGCCGGCAACTGCTGCTGGCCCAGAAGCGGCTCGATCTCAGTGGCCGGCACCGCGCCGGGGAAGCGCACCATGGCGGAGAGCGCAGAATTCTGGATCTCGTCCTGATACGACGGCGTCCGCAGCCCTTCCCTGATGTACTGGGCGCGATGTGCCGAGTCGGCGACGATCAGCGCTTCGAGCGCCGCGGCACGCACCTGATAGCTCGGATCACTCTTCCACGCACCGGCGGCGAGCTTGACCACGTCCCGACCGGCCCCCTTGAGGCCTGCGAGCGCGAGGAACGCGGCACCCCGCACCGCCGACGACGTATCCTTGAGCGCCGCCTGCAACGGCTTGAGCGCCACGCTCACCGGAAATGAATCGAACGCGGCCGCAGCTTCAGCACGCGTGAGATAGTAGTCAGCCTGCAGCGCGGCCTTGGCCAGCGCCGCACCCGCCGCCTTGTCGGTGGGCCGGGCAGCCAGCTGCTCGATGACCCACTGCCGATTCCAGAGGTCGGGATCCTGCTCCAGCTGCCGGGCCAGCTGCGCCGTGGGCTGGTCAAAGGTGAGCTTTTTGAGGATGGTGTTGTCGTCGTCGAAGATCACCATGGTGGGCGCGCTCGTGACGCCGTCCACCGTGATGGTGTCCTCGCGCGCATCGATCGACGCGCGCACCACGCGATCACCTTGGGCCGTGCCGACGCGCACCGTCACCGGCACCCGGAAAACCTGCGGCGTGGTATAGCGCAGTCCGGTGCTGTCGGCGGTCGCAGTATCCACCTGCGTCTGCTTCACCGCCAGCGTCAGGCGGTGCGCGGTGGCGTCATACGCCTGGGTCACGGTGAACTCGGGATAGCCCGCCTGATACACCCACTGGCTCCAGAAGTCGTCCAGGTTCTGGCCGGTCGCGTCGAGGAACGCCTGGCGCAGGTCGTCCGTGGTCGCGTTCTCGAACCGGTGGTCGGTGAGATAGCGATGAATGCCGGCCCAGAATCGCTCGGGGCCGAGGCGGTGCTTCAGCATCTCGAGAATGAGGGCGCCGCGGGGGTAGATATTGTTGGAGCCGAGTGCCGCCACCGGCATGCGACGCTGCCGGTCAATGCCCATGAACTGGTGGTACTCGTCGAGGTAGTAGTCCTCCTCCGCGTGCCGGCCCAGCTTCTGGCCCCAGTACTGCCCCGGCATGAACTCCGCGAAGCCCTCGTTGAGCCACATGTTGGCCCAGTTCTCGGTGGTGACGTAGTCGCCGAACCACTGGTGCGCGAGTTCGTGCGGAATCAGGATGTACTGGTACCACGGCCGGTCCTGGTACGCCCGGGCATCCGGCAGCCAGTCCACCAGGGTCGTGGCGCTCACGTTTTCCATGCCGCCGAAGAAGTCGGCCACGGTGGTCTGGGCATACTTGTCCCACGGATACGGCACGCCGGTGAGCTGCGAGAACACCTCGATCATGTCAGGCGTGACCTTGAACAGCGGCATCGCGAGAGCGCTGTCCTCACGGTAGACGTAGTAGTCCACCGGCTTCCCGCGCCACGAGTCGCTCACCTTGACCAGCGGCGCCACGATCAGCGACACGAGATAGCTGGCCGAGGGCTGCTCCTGTGACCAGTGCACCGTGTGCTCGCCGGCGCCCCGGCTGTCGGAGACGAGCTTCCCGTTGGAGACGACCGTGTATTCCGACGGCACCGTGGCCACCAGTTCCCACGTCATCTTGTCGTTGGGAAAGTCGTAGGTCGGGAACCAGTCGTGGTTGTTGTGGTCCTCGCCCTGGCTCCAGATCTGCTGGGGATAATGCGCGTGCCCCGGCTCGGACTTCTTGAAGGTGAGGCCATGGCCGTTGTCGATGCGCGCCGCATACTCGAGCGCAAACCGCACCGTGTCGCCAAACGCGGCAGCGCTCGGCAGGTAGACCACGAGCGTGTCGCCGTGACGGCCGGTGCGAAGCGTCGCGTTGCCCGCGGTGGCGCGGGTGATGTCGAGCAGGTGACCTGCGTCGAGGATGACCGAGTCGAGCCCCGGCCTGAGCGACACCAGCGTCGAGGTGACCTTGCCATCGAAGCTGAGCGAGTCCCAGCTGATATTGGTCAGCTCGATCCGCTGGTGGACCAGGTCGTAATCATGCGACCGGGTATAACGGTCGTTGGTCATGCGTTCGAGGTTGGTCTGGGCGGCGAGCGAGGGAGCGAGAAGTGTGCAGGCGAGCAAGGCACAACCGATGGAGCGCATCAGATCCTCACAGAAAGGCCAGTTGGGCAACCGGCGCAAAGGAGCGGCGATGATGAACGCAGGGGCCCAGGCGCTGCAGCCCCTGCTGGTGTTCCGGCGTTCCGTATCCGACATTTGTTTCCCATCCGTAACCGGGGTGCCGGGCCGCGAGCCGGTGCATCACCCTGTCGCGCACCGTCTTGGCCACGATGCCCGCCGCCGCAATAGAGAAGCAGTGGGCGTCGCCGTCCACCAGTGCCTCGTGTTCGTAGCCCAGCTCGCGGAATGGCAGCCCATCCACCAGGATGCGACACCCGGCATCCAGCCGGGCGAGTGCCCGCCGTAGTGCCCGGCGCATGGCCAGGGCCGTAGCCACCCGGATGTTCATCGCATCGATCTCGCGAACGGAAGCGGCGCCCAGCCCCAGCGTGAGCGCCGAAGCCCGGATGGCCTCGGCGAGCACGTCGCGCTGGGCGGCAGGCAGGGTCTTGCTGTCCCGGACGCCGGGGATGGGCTGGAAGTTTCGAGGAAATGCGACGGCCGCGGCAACCACCGGACCTGCCAGTGGACCGCGGCCGACTTCATCTACACCTACGAGGATACAGGCGTCGTCCCACGCCGCGGCTTCGCGGGCGATCGTGGGCTCGATCGGCATCTCAGCGCTCGCGCTTCTCCCGGATGCGCGCGGCCTTGCCGCTCAGGCGGCGGAGATAGTAGAGCTTGGCCCGGCGCACCCGGCCACGCCGCACCACCTCGATCGACGCGATCATCGGGCTGTGCAGCGGGAAGATGCGCTCGACACCAACACCGGCCGAGACCTTCCGGACCGTGAAGTTCTCGCTGACGCCACCGCCGCGCCGGGCAATCACGACGCCCTCGAATGCCTGCAGTCGTTCCTTTTCGCCTTCCGTGACACGGACCATCACCTTGACCGTGTCCCCCGGCTCAAACGCCGGGATATCCGAGCGCAGGCCTTCACGCGCCACCGCCGCCAACCGTTCCATCATGACCCCCAGAAAAATATCCCAATCACACTTCGGACTTCGCTTATGGGCTGGTAAGGGCGGCCCGCGGGCCGCCCCCACCAAGCCGGGCCGACATCGGGACCCAGCGTGGCGTCACCGCGGACCGCCCCTACATGACCGGTCCGACATCGGAATTCAGCCTGACGCCACCGCGTCCGCCCTTACGATCCATCCCGATCCCACAGATCCGGCCGGCGTTCCCGCGTCAATCGTTCGGCCTCTGCCTGCCGCCACGCCTCGATCTTCGCGTGGTCACCCGACAGGAGCACTTCCGGCACCGCCATCCCGCGATATTCCGGCGGCCTGGTGTAGCTCGGCGGGCTCAGCATTCCATCGTAATGCGAATCGGAGCTGGCCGATTCGTGATCGCTCATGGCACCCGGCAGCAGCCGGACCACGGCGTCGGCGATGCACAGTGCTGCCGGCTCACCACCCGAGAGCACGAAATCACCGATGGAGCGCTCTTCCGTGGCGAGTCCGTCTGCCACCCGCTGGTCCACATCCTTGTAGTGGCCGCAGAGCAGCGTCAGGTCCGGGCTCACCGCGTAACGTACCGCATCATCGTGCGTGAACCGCGCGCCGCGCGCCGAGAGCAGGACGATGGGCCCGGAACGTTCTCCCAGCGATTCCACTGCCTCGAAAAACGGCTCGGGCTTGAGCACCATCCCGGCGCCGCCACCGTAGGGATAGTCATCCACAGTGTGGTGCCGGTCGTGGGTGAAGTCCCGGAGCTGCACCAGCCTGAACTCCACCAGCCCTGCCTGCGCCGCTCGCCCGGGAATACTCGCCGCCAGGTACGGCGCCAGTGCCTCGGGAAAGAGCGTCACGACGTTGATGCGGAGCGGCGTCATTTCCCCTCCGCCCGGGTCACTCGTCCAGCAGCCCCGCCGGCGGCTCAACCGTGAGGCGCCGTGCCGCCCGATCCACTGCCGTCACGAACTCGCGCCGGTACGGCAGCAGGAATTCGCGCCTGGGGCCCTGCACCTCGATCATCACGCCTGCCGGCATCTCGTAGACATCGGAGACGATGCCGAGCGGGTCTCCTGCAGCGTTGCGGACGGCGAAGCCCGCCAGCTCGTGCAGGTAAACTTCATCACCTTCGGGTGCCGGGAGCTGGTCCTGCGGGGCAGCGACGAAGAGTCCCCGCCACGGCGCCCAGGCATCCCGCTCTTCCACGCCCTCCACCTTGAGCAGCCACTCGCGGTGGTAACTTCGGCTCCGCTCCACTGGAAACGGACCCGCTACCACCTCGCCACCCAGATTCATGATCCACACCTGACGCCCCGGCTCGAAAGCCACCTCGGGCGTGTCGGTGAGGGGGAAGACCGCGATCTCACCCTTGAGACCGTGCGGCTTCCGGAGCCGGCCCACCACCAGGTGGCGGGCGTCGGCTGCCATGCTACGCCTCGGTGGTGACGCCGGCGCGCTTGAGCAGGGAGCCCACCGTGTCGGACGGCGTGGCGCCCTTGGCCAGCCAGGCGCGCGCCTTCTCGGCGTCCACGGTGACCTGCTTGCCGTCTTCCGCGCGCGGATCGTAGGTGCCGATGATCTCGACGAAGCGGCCGTCGCGCGGCGATTCCTTGTCGGCGACGACGATGCGGTACACCGGCAGCTTCTTGCGGCCGACGCGGCGCAGACGGATACGAGTTGCCATCTTTCCTGCCCTTGGTCTGTGCGGGTTACCCGGGGAATCCGCCGCGGCGGAAGGGCATGCCGCCCAGTCCACCGGGTTTCCCCGCGATCTTCATGAACTTCTGCATCTGCTTGAACTGCGTCACCAGCTGATTCACTTCCTGCACGGGACGGCCGGCGCCCTTGGCAATCCGGAGCCGGCGCGACCCGTTCAGCACATCGGGATCCTTGCGCTCGCGCGGCGTCATGGCGAGCACGATCGCTTCCACGTGCTTGATCTTCTTCTCGTCCACGTTGGCCGCCTGCAGCATGGCGGGATTCACTCCCGGCAGCATGCCCAGGACATTCTTGAGCGGACCGAGCTTCTGCATCTGGCGCATGGCCTTGAGGAAATCCTCGAGGTCCAGCCCCTTCTTGGAGCCGGCCTTCCTGGCCAGCCGCTCGGCTTCCTTCTCGTCCAGGTTCTGCTGGGCCTTCTCCACCAGCGAGAGCACGTCGCCCTGCTGGAGGATGCGGCCCGCCATCCGGTCGGGATGGAAGACCTCGAGCCCGTCCATCTTCTCGCCCACACCGACGAACTTGATGGGCGCCTTGGTCACGCCGTAGATGGACAAGGCCGCGCCACCGCGGGCATCGCCATCCATCTTGGTGAGCACCACACCGGTGATGTCGAGCGCGTCGTGGAAGCCCTTGGCAATCCGCACCGCGTCCTGGCCGGTCATGCCGTCGGCGACGAGGAGGATCTCGGTGGGCTTCACGGCGTCCTTGAGGCGCCGGAGCTCATCCATCATCTGCTCGTCGATCTGCAGCCGGCCGGCGGTGTCCACGATAACCGTGCGGGCCCGCGCCTTTCCCGCCTCCTCGATGCCGCGCTTCACCAGCTTGACGACGTCGCTCTGGCCCGGCTCGGCGTACACACCCACGCCAACCTGGTTGGCGAGCGTCGCCAGCTGGTCCGCCGCGGCCGGACGATAGACGTCAGCGGCGACGAGGTAGGGCGCCTTCTGCTCGCCTTTGAGCCGCTTGGCCAGCTTGCCGGCAGTTGTCGTCTTGCCTGAGCCCTGGAGCCCCACGATCAGGTACACCGTGGGCGGAACGGTGGCAAAGGCGAGCGGCGCCTGCTTCTCTCCGAGCAGGGCGACGAGCTCGTCGTAGACGATCTTGACCAGCTGCTGGCCGGGGCGAACGTCCTGCAGGACCTTCTCGCCCACCGCCTTCTGCTGGACGTGCTCCAGGAACTCACGGGTCAGGTCGAAGCTGACATCGGCCTCGAGCAGGATCCGGCGGATTTCGCGAAGTCCTTCCCGGACAGCGTCTTCCGTCAGCGCACCACGCCCGGTGAGCTTCTGGAGCGTGGAGGTGAGTTTCTGCGAAAGCTCGTCAAACATATAGCCCGTAAACGTAGCTCGCGGACAGGGTTAGTTCAAGGTGGGTGGGGAGGGCGTAGGGCTAAAGGCGTAGGGCTTAAGGCGTAGAGCTTGGGGCTTGGGGCTTGGGACATGAGACTGCTGCTCGAGGGTCGACGGCCGCGCCAGGCATGTCATTGCGAGCACCCGAAGGGTGCGATGCAGGCTTGCAGCCCCAAGGCGGAGCCCTATGGAGCCCGGCCCTGGAGTCCGGACCCGGGAGCCAAAGGCGCTCCCCTTGCGCAATTCCTGATTGAATGTTCAATTAATTCCATGCCTGACTCAACAGCCGAGCCGCCGAGCCGCCGAGCCAACGAGCCGTCCAGCCAAATCCTGGATGCCGCCGAGCGGCTGTTCGCCGAGCGGGGGTTCCGCGCCGCCACCATTCAGGAGTTGGGCAAGGCCTCGGGGCTCTCCCCTGCCCTCATCTACTACTACTACCGCGACAAGGCCGGGCTTTATGAAGCCGTCATCGGTCGCCTCATCGAATCGATGGTGGGTGCCGCCCTATCTCGCGCGCCAGCCGACGCCGATCCGGCCGCGGCCCTGCGGGCGATTGTCGAAGTGCAGGGCGAGATGTTCCTCTCTCGCCCCCACGTAGCTCGGCTGATCGCCCGAGAGCTGGTGGATTACGAAGGCCAGCACGCGCAGAAGGCGGTGCGCGAGACGCTCACCCGGTTGTTCCAGCGGCTGAGCGGACTCATCAGTGCCGGCCAGAAGACGGGCCGCTTCCGAGCGGATCTCGATCCCGCCTTTGCTGCCGTCAGTGTCGTGGCACAGGTGGCCTGGTTCGCCGTGGCCTCGCCGGTGGTGGGAACCCTGCTGGGCGACGGCGCCAAGGGCCCGTCGCGGAAGAAGAAGCAGGCCTTTGTCCGTCACGCGGCCGACTTCGCGTTGTCCGCCCTCGAGCAAGACCGTGGAGAATCCCGATGAGAGCGCAAGCATTGCTACCTGCCCTGCTGCTGCTCGCCGCCTGCGGTCGCGGCGACGGCAACGTCATCCGTGGCACCGTGGAGATGGATCAGGTGGACGTGGCCCCGCAACAGGCCGCTCGCGTGCTGCGGATGCTGGTGAATGAGGGCGACGCCGTGGTCCCTGGCGACACGATCGCGATCCTCGGCCTGGCCGATGCAAGCGCACAGGTCTCCGCGCGCGAAGCGCGGGTGAGACAGGCTGAGGCGGCAGTTCGCGACCTCAAGGCTGGGGCCCGTCCCCAGGAGATTGCGAGGGCGGAGTCGGAGCTGCAGGCCGCCGAGGCGGAGGCGACGCGCACCGCGACGGAGCTGGAGCGCGCCCGCGCGCTGGTACGTGACACGGTCATAAGTCAACGGGACTATGACGCCGCTGCCGCCGCTGCGCGTGTTGCCGCGGAACGCCGTGACGCCGCCCGCAATGCCCTGCGGCTGCTGCAGGCGGGATCCCGTCCGGCGCAGATCCGCGCCGCCGAGGCGGAGCTGGCGCAGGCCCGCGCCGATCTCGCGGGCACCGGATCGCGCCTTGCCGACCTGGTGCTCGTGAGCCCCACGGCGGGCGTTGTCCTCACACGTGCAGCCGAACCCGGCGAAGTCCTCCCGGCAGGCATCCCGGCCGCCATCATTGGCGACTCGGCGCGTCGCTACGTGCGTGCCTACGTGCCCCAACGATTGCTCAACCGGGTCAAGCCCGGCACCAGTGTGCTGGTGACGCCCGATGGCTGGAAAGGCAGCGGTGTCCGTGCGACGGTCACCAGCATCCAGCCGGAAGCAGAGTTCACGCCCCGCGTGTCGCTCACACCCGATGAGCGGGCGGATCAGCTGTTCGGCGCGAGACTCACGCTCGACTCTGCGTTGCCTGTCGGCCTCTGGGTATCCGTCTCGATAGCAACTGCATCCGCAGATTACGCAGACTCCGCAGATTCAACGTCGCCATGAGCAACGATCAATCTGCGAAATCGGCGAAATCTGCGGATCAAGCTGCGGATCAATCTCCGGATGCAGTTCGCACCGAACATCTACGGAAACAGTACGGCTCGCTGGTGGCGGTGGCCGGCCTTGATCTCACGATTCCGCGGGGCGAGGTGTTCGGCCTGCTGGGACCCAACGGTTCCGGCAAGACCACCACAATCCGCATGCTCACCGGGCTCATTGCTCCCAGCTCAGGCAGCGCCATGGTCGCCGGCATTGACGTCGTGGCCAATCCCGAAGCGGTGCGTCGGCGGATTGGCTACATGTCGCAACGCTTCGGGTTGTACGAAGACCTCACCGTCGAGGAAAATCTCCAGTTCTACAGCGAACTCTACGGCGTCATCGGCGAGCAGGGCCGGAAGCGCCGGAAAGAGGTGCTGGAGGAATTCGGGCTCGCGCCACGGAGGGATCAACTCGCCGGCGCGCTCTCCGGCGGCTGGAAACAGCGACTGGCGCTGGCCTGCGCCACGACCCATCGTCCCGATCTCGTCTTCCTCGATGAACCCACCGCCGGCGTGGACCCCGCCGCTCGGCGTCACTTCTGGCGCATCATCTCGGAGCGTGCCCGTGCCGGGCTCACCGTGCTGGTCACCACGCACTACATGGACGAAGCCGAGCGCTGTGACCGGCTCGCCCTGTTGTCGCGGGGCGAGCTGATCGCCATCGGCACGCCGGCCGAGATCAGGCGGCAGTTTGGCATGGACAGCATCGAGGATGTGTTCATCTCGCTGCAGGAAAAGGACGAGGGCGCGCTGACATGAGCCTGCGCACTCGGCTCCAACGCTGGACTCTCTGGCCCATGCTCTGGAAGGAGGTGGCCCAGCTCCGGCGCGACCGCTTCACCGTCGCCATGATGGTAGGCATTCCTGCCTTGCAGCTGGTGCTCTTTGGCTACGCCATCCAGATGGAGGTGCGGCACCAGAAGCTGGTGATCCTGGACCAGGCCCAGACCCAGGAGAGCCGGCTGCTGGCGCAGGCGCTCGTCAACACTGGCACGTTTGACTTTGCGGGTGTCGTGCACAGCCGAGCGGAGCTGGAGGACAGGCTGGCGTCGGGCCATGCCCGGGCCGGGATCGTGATCCCGCATCGCTTCACGCGCGATCTGGTCCGCGGGCGCGGCGCCGAGGCGCAGTTCGTGGTGGATGCGTCTGATCCGCTGGCGGCCAACGGCGCCATCGCCGCAGCGGGCCAGGCGGCACTGGTCCGGAGCCAGAAGATCGTGGAGGCGAGCCGGCGCGGAGCGGCGCCGGTGAGCGTCGCCATCCAGCCGCTCTACAACCCCGCGGTGCGCACGGCGGTGTTCATCGTGCCCGGGATCATCGGCGTGCTGCTTTCGCTCACCATGGTGCTGATCGCCAGCATGGCGGTGGTGCGGGAACGGGAGCGCGGAACACTCGAGCAGCTCGTGGTCACGCCCATCGGCAAGAGCAGCATCATGCTGGGCAAGATGCTGCCCTATCTGCTCATGGGATACGTGCAGATCTTCGTGATCCTGGGACTGGGGAGCCTGCTCTTCCAGGTGCCCTTCCGTGGCAGCCTGCTGCTCCTGCTCGTTCTCAGCTTTCCGTTCATCCTGGCCAGTCTCGGCGTGGGCATGCTGATGTCCACCATGGTCCGGACCCAGGCCCAGGCCATCCAGCTCGGCTTCTTCTACATGCTGCCCAACATCCTCATGTCGGGCTTCATGTTCCCGATCGACGCGATGCCCAAGGTGGCGCAATGGATCGCGGCGCTGATGCCGCTGACGTACTTCCTCGAGGTGCTGCGTGGCATCCTGCTCAAGGGCGTCGGCCTTACGACGCTCTGGCCCCAGGCGCTGCTCCTGCTGGGGTTCACGGTGCTGCTCGTGCTGGCGGCGACGGTGAGGTTCAGGAAGGGGCTTGAATAGACGGGAAGGTGGGAAGACGGGAAGGCGGGAAGTGCTCATTCCTTCAGACCTTCCCGTCTTCCCGACCTCCCGTCTTCCCGGCTTTCTTCTTCCCTTCTTCCCGTCTTCCCGCCTTCCCCCCTTCCCGCCTTCCGCATCTTGCCCATCTCACGGCTCCCGCTCATCCTCCTACCCATATGGACTCCCAACTCCTCCTCACCGGCGCCGTGACCATTGGCGTCGGGGCGATTTCCGGCGGCATCACCAACGCTGTCGCGATCTGGATGCTGTTTCATCCCTATGAGAAGAAATTCGGCCTGCACGGTGCGATCCCCAAGAACAAGGAGCGCCTGGCCAGGAGCATCGGGCGCACCGTGGGCGAGCGGCTGCTCACCCCCGAGGACCTCACTGCTCGGCTGGCAGCGCCGCAGGTACAGGAGGCGTTTGCTGGCGCGCTTGGTGGCGTGATCAACAACCTCCTCGACAAGGAACGCGGGCCGCTGAGAGAGGAGCTGGGTCCCGACCTCATCGGCGCCATTGAGAGCGCCCTGAACGGCGCGGCGCCGACAGTAGCGGAGCGAGTCGGCAAGTGGGCGGCATCAGAGGATTTCGACCGCCTGCTCAACAACTTTCTCGATGGCGTGACCCGCCAGGTCGGCGACCAGCCGATCGGCGACACCCTGAGCGAGGGACACCGCGAACGGATCGGCACGAAGGTACGGGAGTGGGTGAGCCATCTCGCGGAGCAGGACGACCTCGAGGCCACGCTCCGGCACTGGGTCCACGAACGGCTGGACCGGATGGCGCACGACCAGACCCCCCTGCTCGACCGCCTGCCGGAAGGACTGGTTGGCACGGTGGAGAGCGCCATCACCGACTACCTGCCCATCGCACTGGAACGCCTGAGTTCCCTGCTCGCCGACCCGGCCGCACGGGATCGCGTCGAACGCGCACTGCGCGACGCGTTCGACCATTCAGTGCGCGACCTGCTCCTGCACGAACGGATCCTTGCCAAGCTGGTGGTGACCGACCGCACCATCGAGCGCCTGGTGGATGGGTTCGAGGCTGAAGGGTTCGACCGCTTTGCCGCGGCACTCGCCGAGCCGGGGATGAAGGCGCAGGTGACCCGGGCAGTGAACGATGCCGTGGTGAATTTTCTCCGCCTCCCGCTGGCTGAACGTCTCGCTCGTCTCACCCCCGAAAAGCGCGGTGCACTCGAGATCACCCTCGGTGACTGGCTGGTGCGCGTGGTCCGCGACGATGCGACCCGAGATGCCGTGGCGCGCGCGGCAGACCGACTCCTGGGAGTTGTCGAGCGGAGGACGTGGGGTGAGGCACTGAACCTGATCCCCCGCGAGCGCGCTGTCGGGCTCGCACGGGACGTGATCACCGGCGAACGGGGCCAGCGCTGGATCAGCGACAGCGTCTCACAGGTGATCGAACGCCTGCTCTCCCGGCCCATCGGCCGTCCCGCCCGCTGGCTGTCCGACGACACGGCGCAGAAAGTCCGCGACGGGATCACGACCGCCGCCTGGGGCTGGGTCCAGCGCGAGATTCCCCGGATCGTGCAGCAGCTGAATGTGCAGGAAATGGTGGAGCAGAAGGTGCGCGGGTTCTCGACCCAGCGCATGGAAGAGATCGTGCGAAACGTTACCCAGCGCGAACTCACCCTTATCGTGCGGCTCGGCTACGTCCTCGGCGCCATCGTCGGAGCAATTGCGTTCGGGGTGAATGTGTTGTTGAGGTAGACGGCTCGGCGGCTCGGCGGCTCGGCGGCTCGGCGGCTCGGCGGCTCGGCGGCTCG
>CBINCZ010000012.1:0-16194 GCA_966249295.1 uncultured Gemmatimonadales bacterium | reverse complement strand
CGAGCGTCGAGCGTCGAGCGTCGAGCGTCGAGCGTCGAGCGTCGAGCGTCGAGCGAAACTGTGCCGCAGCGCCGTTTCCGGGTACAAGCGAGAGGACCATGCCATGGCAGAATTGGGGAGAGAAAGGAGTCTCCCATGGCCGACATCAATGGTCTTCGTGTCATGACCCTGGCCCGCGAGCTGGTCGTCGTCATCTATCGAGTCACGAGCAGCTTTCCCGCGGTAGAACGGTTCGGCCTCGCCAGCCAGATGCGCCGGGCGGCCGTCTCCATCGGCTCCAACATTGCAGAAGGTGCGGGACGGCAGTCCGACCGCGAATTCGGGCGGTTCCTGAAAATGGCTCGTGGCTCCGCGCAGGAACTGGCATTTCAGATTACAGTGGCAGGCGATTTGAGTTTCCTGAGCGGAACCGAGGTGGCTGAACTGACTACCTCAGCGACGGACCTCAGCCGGAGGCTCAATGGACTGATCCGGTCATTGGGCGGCGACCGCTCAGCGCGCGACGCCTGACGCTCGACGCCCGACGCCCGACGCCCGATGCTACCTCCCAAACCACGCCGCCAGCGCTTCCACCAGACCTGCCGACGAGCCGTTACCAACCCAGGCGACGTACCCATCGGGCCGGATCAAGACGGCCGACGGTGCGCTGACCTCGCCCAGGACTGGAAGCTCCCACCGACCATCGTATTGCGCCCCGACGCACTGAACGCGGTCGGTCCATGGCGCGATGCCGGGCAGGCCCGTGCGCCGAAAGTTGAGCAGCAGGGGCTGAGCCCGGTGCAGGAAGGTGTAGACGCGCCGTTCGCCGTGTTCGGTGACGATGTCGAGATCGGGCATGCGGCGGCCGAGCAGGGGGTGGCCCTGCCCCAGGTAATAGCGGATATCCAAGCCGGACATCATGCCGGCCATGCGGCGCTTCGGCTCTGCCATCGCGAGCAACCCACTCACGATTTCCCGCATGGCAACTGAGCGGGCGTCATCGCGGAGCAGCGCCACCTGCGCCATGGTGGTCCGGAGCACCTGCGCGCCCACTGGATGGCGCTCCGTGTGATACGTATCCAGCAAAGAATCCGGAGACGTGCCGTGAACGACCTGTGCCAGCTTCCACCCGAGGTTCACGGCATCCTGGATTCCGGTGCTGAGCCCCTGCCCACCAATCGGCGAGTGGATGTGGGCTGCGTCGCCGGCCAGCAACACGCGTCCACGGCGGTACGCAGCAGCCTGCCGGGTCGCGTCGGTGAATCGTGAGATCCAGGTCACGTTGTGGATGCCGTAATCGGTGCCGCACGCAGCCCGGAGCAGCTGCTTGAGGTCGTCCAGAGTCGGCTCCGTGGTCGCGGTGGTGTCGGGTTCGGTGACCATCACGCCGATGGGGCCTACGTCCTTGTAGATGATCTCACCGTCCTTGAGCTCGAACTCCTCCCTCCCGAAGGCATGCAGGCCCGCTGCTGAACGATGCACTCCGTACGGAGGTGTCTCCGTCATCTCCACTTCCGCGAGAATGCTGCTCGTCGTCGGCTCCCAGCCGGGGAAGTCGATCTTCGCTGTCTTGCGCACGAGGCTTCGGCCGCCGTCGCACCCGACGAGGTACCGTGCCTGCAGCGCCTGGCCGTCAGCCAGCCTGAGATTGACGCCGTCGTCATCCTGGGTGAACCCGGCGACTTCACGACCGTAGAGGATGGGTACGCCGAGCTCGGTAACCCAGTCGGCGAGGATGCGCTCGATGTGCTTCTGCCTGAGGCCCAGTCCGTAGTTGTGGCGGGTCGGGAAGTCGGTGAGATCGAACCTGATCCCGGCGAAGCCCGCGACCTGCGCGATCTGTCCCGCAGCGAGGAACCGGTCGGCGATGCCACGCTGGTCGAGCACCTCAATGGTGCGTGCCGTGATGCCAAGGGCACGCGAGCCGTGGAGGGTCGGGTCGGGCCGCCGCTCGACCACGGCGGCGTCCACACCGGCCAGCGCCAGCTCGCCGGCGAGCATGAGCCCGGTAGGTCCGCCGCCGGCAACTGCAACTGCATATCGGTGCACAGGAACTCCAGTTCAGATGAGACGTCCAGCGTCGGGCGTCGGGCGTCGGGCGGCTCGGCGGCTCGGCAGCTCGGCGGCGCGCTCTCAGTGCATAGCGTGCAGCGCTTGACGCCCGACGCTCAACGACGAAGGCCAGCAGCCAGCAGCCAGCAGCCACCTCCCTTTGACGACTTCCATTCCGGCCCGTATGATAGCTCCCTCCTCCTTGTCGGGTCGGAGTCTTCATGGAGCCGTGGCTGGCTGAGCTGCGATCGGGAGACTCACACGCGGCCTGGGATCACTTCCAGGGCCGCTATCGCACGCTCATGCTTGCGACGATCCGGCGTCTTGTCTCCGACCGCGATGACTTGATGGATGTCTTTGCGAGCTGCTGCGAAGCGCTCGCGCTGGATGACTTCGCCCGGCTCCGCCGCTACTCCGACACCGACACGTCCCGGGCCAGTGCGGCGACGTGGGTGGTCGCGGTCGTCCGCAACATCACGATCGACTGGCTGCGTGCGCGGGACGGACGGAGTCGGCATGTCGTGCCGTGCCATCTCTCCCCGCTCCACCAGGCGATCTACTCTGCCGTGTGCCTGCAAGGGTACTCCTACCCCTACGCCTACGAACGTATTCGCGACCGGCCGGATGCCCCCGCATCCTTCCCCGCCTTCCTCCGGGAAGTGCGCGCGATCCACCTGGCCGCCCCGTGTCCCAGGTCGGTCACGGCGCGCCGAGGCGGTGCCACCGCTCCACCACCGGCCACCGACATCGCCACCCGGGATCCAGCCGAACTTGCCGAACTGGCGCAGCGCCTGGAAGCGGCGCTGGCCGACTGCGCACCTGACATGCGCCTCGCCATCGAGCTGTTCATTGTGGAGCGAATGTCGGCGGCCGAGGTGGCAAGGCTGGTCGGGTGGCCCAACGCGAAGGCGGTCTATAACCGGGTCTCGCGAACGCTGGCGCAGCTCCGCGCCCAGTTCCAGAAGGAGGGATTGACCGCGGGCGACCTCTAGCGAGCAATTGGCCCGTCACTGTCCGTATCTCTTGGCGCTGTTTGTCGGCGCCCCCGCCACCCCGACCCTGGACTACCGTGGCACGTTCCTGCCTGACTCCGACTGCGGTCCTGCTGTACGCCCTCAACGAAACCGGCGGCGACCTGTCGTTCACCGGGCACGTGGCGAACTGCATTCGATGCCGGGAAGAGGTGGCGGAGACGCGGAGGCTCCTCCTTGCCGCGGCCGCGCTCCCCGATCGCCTCCCGGCGGGCGGCGGGTGCCTTGATGAAGTGGCGCTGTCCCGGTTTGCCATGCGCGGGATGCGCGAGGCGGACCTGGAGACCTCGGATCATCTGGCCGGTTGTGCCGCCTGTCGGCAGAACCTCATCGGGCTGCTCGAAGTGCTCGGCGATCCCGCGGTGGCAGCGGAGGTGCAGCGGCTGGAGGCGCCGCCGGCGCGCCCGGCACGGCGCTTCCTGGCCCTGGCGGGAGCGGTTGCGGCAGTCGCAGCAATCGTACTGGTGGCACGACCCAGCGAACAGGCACGCCAGCCCGGTCACCGGGGACCCACGCTCACCGCGGCCGACGCGCCGGCGGTGCTCCTGCCGCAGGGCGATGTGGCGCAGGCAGCCGACTTTGAATGGAGTTCCGTCATCGGCGCCGACCGGTATCGGCTGACGCTCTTTCGCGACGATGGACACGTGCTGTTCGAGACGGAAACACCCGACACCACCGTTGCCTTGCCTGACACGGTGGGACTCACTCCGGGCGTGACATACTACTGGAAGGTTGAGGCCCGCACCGGCTGGGACCGCTGGACGGCATCAGAGCTCATTCCCTTCCGCCTCGTTTCCCCGCCCGATCCGGACTCGCTGCAGGCGCTGGCCCTGCGCCTGTCAGACTCGGCGCTGGCACGGGAAGTTCGTCGCCGCCCGCTCGAAATCCGTGACGCGTTCACCGCCGCACTGAAGCACGCGGCTGCGAGCGCGCCAACAGAAGCGAACCAGCACCTGGTCGCCGTCCGACGACTGGCGGCTGCCTACGCGACTGCATGGAACGACGACTACCTGATTCGCGAGGCGCATCGCTTTGAGTCCTGGTCTCCGCGCCAGCGCCGGGAGCGAGTCATGGCCGACAGTCTCCGGCGAGAGGGCAACCGGATATATGGCCAGGATGGCGCCGCGGCAGCGATCGTCATCTGGCGAAGCGCCTACCGCACATCCCGGGCAATCGCGGACACTGCCGGCATGGCGGCAGCGCTCGGCAATATCGGCGCCGGCTTCGCGTACGATGGAGAAATTGACAGCGCTGAATCCGCGCTGACAGCTGCACAACAACTCGCCGCCGCCGCGGGTGACCTCCGTGTGGAGGCCAACGCGACCGCTGAGCTCGCCGGACTGAGTGTGCAGCGGAGCGACCTTGGCGCGGCCACACGCCAGTACGAGCGCGCGGTGGAGCT
Organism: uncultured Gemmatimonadales bacterium; assembly: GCA_966249295.1. Lineage (GTDB taxonomy): Bacteria > Gemmatimonadota > Gemmatimonadetes > Gemmatimonadales > GWC2-71-9 > CAMLHP01. Next base: position 11,730 of record CBINCZ010000012.1, on the reverse strand, counting down.
GCGACGCCGGATCGGCGATTCCCGTGGCCTTGCTGCTGACTACAACAACCTTGCGGACCTCTCCCGTCGTGCGGGCGACATCGACGGCGCGCGGCGCCAGTTGGTGCAGGCGCTGGCGCTGAATCAGGCCGAGGGGCGTGACGACAAGGCAGCAATCAACCGCACCAACCTTGCCGCCCTCGCCATGCTGGCGGGCGACCTTGAGCGCGCTGAGCGGCTGCAGCGCGAGGCGGTGGCAGTGTGGCGCCGCATGGAGTTGTGGACCGACGTCGCTGACGGTGAACGCGCGCTGGGTGAAATCGGCCTGCGGCGCGGCGATTACCCGGCAGCACAGCAGCACTTTCGCGCGGCGCTGCTGATCTATCGCCGCACCGGTCCGCCGGGTGCCGTGGTGTCGGTTCAGCGGGAGTGGGCTGCGGCCCGCGCTGCGCAGGGCGACTTGCAGGGGGCGTGGGAGCAACTCGACCAGGCACGCCGTGACGCGGACCGCGCCGACGTCCCGCCCGACGAGCGGACGGTGCTTGCCCTGGCGCGGGCCGATCTCGCGGTGCAGCTCAATCGGTATCCCGAGGCTGGACGCCTGTACGCGCAGGCCCGGCGGCTCGGTCGCGAGGCCGGCGATCGCGCTGGTGAAGCCGAGGCTGCGAAGGGCGAGGGAATCCTCGCCCTGGAGCAGGACAATCCCGGACGGGCACTCGAGCTGTTTGGCCTTGCGCTCGCCGGCGAGCAGGCGGCGGGCGATGCGCGCAGTGCGGCAATCACGCGCCTCTGGATCGGTGCCGCGAAGCTCCAGCACGGCGACACCACCGCAGCCCGTTCGGAACTGGCCCGGGCAGCGCGCGCCCTGGAGCGGCTGGGTGATCCCGTCGCCTTCGGGACTGCCCTGGGAGAGCAGGCCGCCCTCGAGGCGGCAGCGCTTCGCCTCGCTGCAGCCGACTCACTCTACCGGGCGGCGATTCAGCGGGTCGGCGATCGTGTCGCGCCCGATGTGACCTGGCAACTGCACGCCGGCCTGGCGGCCGTGCGGCGTGATCGCGGACAGAAGGATGCGGCAGCCGGCGAATACGAGAAGGCCATTGCGGATGCGGAACGCGCGGGGCGCTCGCTCACCCTGCCGGAGCGGCGCTCGGGATATCTCGCCGACAAGCGCGACATCTACGTCGAGGCAGCGCTGCTCGAACGATCTCGCGGCCGGCCGGATTCGGCCTTCCTGATCAGCGAGCGCGCCAGGGCAGCGGAGCTGCGTGAGCTGCTGGGCGAGGGTCGCGTGGCCGCCCTGGACACGGCACCGGCACTGGTGGCGCGGGAGCAGGACTTGCGGCGGCACATCGGTAGCCTCACCCGTGCGCTCGAGGGTGTGAGCGACCGCAACGGAACGCGTGGCCCCGACCTGTCGCGGGAGAATGCGGTTACCCGCGAAGCCCTGCTTCAGGCGCAGGAATCGTACGCGGACCTGCTGCTGGAAATACGGGAGCGCGCGCCGCGCCACGCCGGCCTGCTGACACCGGCACCGGCCGCGTGGACCGATGTGGCGCGGCAGCTCTCCCGGGATCAGGCATTCATCGAGTACCTCACCGGCGACGACGGCACCGTGGCGTTCGTCATCACCCGGGACACGCTCGCCACCGTCGCGCTGGGCGCGTCGCGCGGCGACCTTGCCCGGCTTATCGACTTCACCCGTGCCGCCCTGCTGCCCACGACCGGCCGCGGCTCCGCGCTCTGGCGCGCACCATTGCAGCAGCTTCACCGCGAGCTGGTGACCCCGATCGAAGCCGCCGGCCTGCTGGCAGGCAAGCGCCAGCTCATCATCGTGCCGCACACCGAGCTCAGTTACCTGCCCTTTGCCGCCCTGCTGTCGGACAGCACGCCGGCACGCTACCTCATCCAGCGCTATGAGCTGTCCCTGACGCCCTCAGCGTCAGTCTGGCTCACACTTGGCGAGCGTGATCGTGAATCGTCCTCAACCTCAGCCGGCGTGCTGGCCATGGCACCGCGGCCGGACCTGCTGCCGGCTTCCCGCAGTGAGGTCGCGGCCATTGCGCGGAGCATGGGACGCGATGTGCAGCTCCTGGTAGGACAGGATGCGAGCGAGGCCGCTTTGCGTCGTGAGGCACCGGGCCGCCGAATCGTCCACCTGGCCACGTATGGCATCCTGAACAAGCAGAACCCGATGTTCTCGTTTCTCGACCTGGCACGTGACCCAGGCGCCCCCGAGGACGGACAGCTCGAGGTTCATGAGGTCTTCGGCATGCGGCTGTCGGCTGACCTCGTGGTGCTGAGTGCGTGCCAGACCGGGCTGGGCTCGGGCGCCATCGGCGACGTGCCGGCCGGTGACGACTGGGTCGGGCTCACCCGCGCATTTCTCTACGCCGGCGCCCATCACGTGATGGCGTCGCTCTGGGCTGTGCAGGACGCCGCCACGGCGCGCCTGATGGAGCAGTTCTATCACGCCTATGCCGCGTGGCCCGAGCCGGCGCACGCGCTCGCGCTGGCCCAGCGCGCGCTGCTGCAGGATGATGCCACTGCGAATCCCTACCTCTGGGCCGGGTTCGTGGTGACGGGCGGCCACTAGGCGCTGAGCAAGCGCAGGCAGGCTGACCGTATCACCTCGATCAGGATCGGGGCGAGGATAGGATGGGAATTTCCGTGTCGAGTTGGATCGCTGCCATTCGCTGTCACCGCCCGCGGCTTCTCGCAGCGGCGTTTCTGCTGCTCGCGCTCGGCTGCGGCGGCGACACGACCACGCCGTCCCAGCCCGTCGACCCCGCGACGACGGACGAAGGCCCATTTCTCGTATCGAATGCGATCGTGCGACCTTCGGCGGCCGGCACGCTTGCACCGACTGGAATGCAGCTCGCCGCATCCGCGGTGTTATCGGTGGTGTACGTCTCGCTGCCACCGGGCTCCATCCCTGGTGCGACCTCAGCCACGATCTCTGCAGGCCAAGCTGGCGCGGGGGCTGTCATAACAATCATGACCGATGGTGGTTTTGATCCCCTTCCTATCGCAGCAGAGGTCGGCGACACGATTGCGATCAAGGTGCAAGGCGCCGTGGCAGCGGCGAAAGCGGTCTACCGGGTACCGGTCCGACCCAAGTCCCGGCCAGTGGTGGTACGTACCGCACCGCCTCCGCACAAGCGCGATGTGCCGCTGAACTACCTGATCCAGGTGGTGTTCAGCGAGCCCATGGACAGCGCGTCACTGGGCACAGCCGTGCGGCTCAGGGCCGGCGCCGGGCCCGTGGCAGGGGAGGTACGGTCAGAGGCAACCAATGGCGTCATACTGCAGGCTACCTTCGTCCCGGCCACGTCGCTGGTACCGGGAACCGACTACCAACTGAACATCAATACTACCGCCCGGGATGCCGGCGGCGACGCACTGGAAGCGCCGGTCTCCTCGGACTTTACGACAGTGGCGGCAACGCCTGCTGCTCCCTCCAGTAATGCCAACCATCCCAGCGTGAGTCTCGTGAGCCCTGGCCCGGGAGACACCATCGCCGGCGAGTATGTGGCCTTCAGGCTCCACACCGAGGCGCCGCTCGGCCTCGCCAGTATCAGCTGGGTGGCGGACAGCGGCCCTGCCCGGGAATTCCGTTGGGGGCAGGCGAAGCGTTCCGGTGGCGACGCCCTGGTCCAGCCGCTCCAAGGCCTCTCTCTCGGGACGCACGTCTTGCAGATGGTGGTAACGGATGCTGCCGGCCAGGTTGCGACGTCGGAGCCAGTCACGGTGGTCGTGGCAGAACCTGACACCACTCGCCGGCTCGTGGTGCGTTCGTTTGAAGTATTGGAGATGGGTGAGGAAGGTTCCTGGCTGTACGCGCCCCAGCTCGTCGTGGCAGAGGCGCCCGGCGGGAGCGGACTTACCATCCTCGCCTTCGACTGGCTTACGCTGCCAGGCCTGGACCCATGGTTAGCCACAGTTGTGACGGACCTGATCCCCGTGCCACCGGGGCAGAATGTCCCGCTGATCCGAGAAGTGTACGGCGATTGGGAGATCGGGGCCGCGACGGGGGAACGGCGCAGCACCGGTGGCACGGCCACTTTCCGCATCACCTATCAGGACGACCGGAGTCACGTGTACGTGAATACCTTGCAGGGTCCAATAGTGCCCGGCACAAGGCCCGCCACGTACAGCGGTACCTGCTCGCACCTCTTCCCAACCCGACTCTTCGACGAGCCGTGTCGTTGAGACTGGCGACCACTCATGACGCATGACCCACGGCGCATCACTCGTGACTCACGACTCATGCGAGCAAAATGCCGCAGGTTGAACGTATTACAGCCCATCAGGCATCAGCGCGAGGACAACATGGGAATGACCAGGACGAGCGGGCGCTGGACCGTTACCGGCTACCCGGCGATAACGGCGGCGGTCGCGTTGCTACTCGCGCTCGGCTGTGGCGGCGAGGCGACCACGCCGTCCCGGCCTGACGAGCCCACAGCGCTGGATGCGGGGCCGTTTGTGGTATCGAACGCGATCACGGGGCAAGCGGCGTCCGCGGCGGCCACACCGAGTCAACTTCGGCTGAGCGCGTCACGTGCGTCGTCAGTGGCGTACGTCTCTCTCCCGCCCGGTTCGATTCCCGATGCGACCTCAGCCACGATCACCACAACCAGTGGTAGTGGGAGCGTCACGGCGTTCATCAGCGATGGTGGCTTCGACCCGGTCGCGGTTCCGGCCGAGGCAGGTGACACGCTGCTGATCCAGGTTCAGGGAACAGCCGCAGCGAAAATCAGCTACCGGGTGCCGGTGCGCCCCAAGTCACGCCCGGTGGTTGTCCGGACGTCGCCGCCGAAGCACAAGCGCGACGTACCGCTCAACTACCTGATCCGGATCGTATTCAGTGAGCCGATGGACAGCACGACCTTGGATAGGGCCGTGACACTCACCATCAACGGCGCTCGGGTTCCAGGACAAATCAACGGCGTGAACAGCAGCGGCGTTGTCCTGGAGGCCACCTTCAAGCCCGACGAACTGCTGGAGCCACAGACGTACTACGTAGTGCATGTGGACACGACAGCGGGCGACCTGGGCGGTGAGCTCCTCGCAGTGCCTGTTGCCGCGGAATTCACCACAGGTGACACGTTCGCCGACACGGCCGCGGTCACGCCCCCAGACACCGCCTCACCCACGGTCGCCGTCCTGCGTCCCGCTCCCGGTGATACGGTCGCCGGCAACTACTTGTCGATGAGCATGCATGTGGAAGCTCCCAATGGCCTGGCCGAGATCCATTTCACAGCGAACGACTTCGAGTGGACTACCCTGTATTTTTCTGAGCCCAAGAGCTTCAGCGATGACGCCACGCTCTTTGTGGAGTCGGAGGTCTTCGGCACCCTCACTCTTACAGTCTCGGTCACTGACAGCTTTGGCAGGGTCGGGACATCACAACCGGTCACAATCGAGGCCGTCACGCCAGATACCACGCCCCGGATAATCGTCCGGTCATTCGTGATGCTGGAAGTCGACGGATGGTCATACACTCCTCAGATCGTCGTAGCGGATGCTCCAGGAGGGACCGGTCTGCACATTATCGGCTTTGAGCTGCTCACGCTGCCTGGCCTACCATCTCCGTTCCCGAGGATCTGGGCCAGCGGTCTGGAAGTTCCTCCAGGACAGGATGTCTCGCTCGTCGGCGAGATGTACGGGGACTGGGAGTTTGGCTTCTATGGAAGAGAGTCGCAGCGAAGCGACGGTGGCATGGCGACCGCTCGACTCACGTACCGCGACGATACGGGCCATATATACGCGGCCAGGCTCGAAGGCCCAATAGTGCCGGGAGCCCTTCCTACCACATATTCGGGCCACTGCTCCCACTGGCTCGGCGGCTTTAGCACGTACACTGCAACCTGCCCGCTAAGTCTTATCGTGAGGTCGAGGTGAGTCGTGAGACGCGGGTCCCGAGTCGCTCGACCCACGCCCCGAGCAAGATCCGGCTGCGCGTCCGTATCACATCCCGTCAGATTGCATCGCGAGGCACGCATGAGAATGCCATCTACGGGCCGGCGTCGGTCCGCCGGCGGCCGCCAGCCGGCAATCATCCTGGGCGCAGCAATTCTGCTCTCCTTCGCGCTCGGCTGCGGCGGCGATTCCACCACGCCATCCCAGCCGGAGGAGCCTGTGGAGGGCCTCCAGCTCGAGGCACTGTCGGCGATGACGGTCACCGGCAAAGCCGGCAACAAGCTCACCCCCGTACCGGTCGTGCGGCTCACGCTCGACGGTCAGCCCGCGCCTGGACGCGAAATTCACTTCCTGGCATCGGGCGGTGGGACCGTTGACTACGGCTCCCAGCGCACGGATACGGCGGGCACCGCCTCACCGGGGTTCTGGCAGCTCGGGACCAGGACCGGGACCGAGACGCTGACCGCGCGCGCCCAGGGCGTCAAGGACCTGGTCTTCACCGCCGTCGTGACGCCCGGATCACCCGAGACTGTCACGATCCTCGGCGGCAATCACCAGACCGGTGCAATCGGCGCGCCCCTGCCAGCTCCGTTGAAGCTCACGCTGGCGGACCGCTACGGGAATATCGTCTCAGGTGAGCGCGTGACCTTCAAGGTGGTCAGCGGGTCCGGCAGCATCCAGGGCGACACTGTGCGAACCGATGCGCTCGGCATCGCCACCTCCGGGAGCTGGACGCTCGGCGCCGAAGGTGTCCAGCTGCTGACAGCCTCAGCCGGCTGGCACACGATCCTGTTCGACGCGTTCGCGTGCGACGACCCGTGCCGGGGAGCGGACTTTCTCTTTGTGCGCAACTCCGTGCTGTACCTGGTCCAGCACGGCGATACCACTTTCCTCCACGAGCCCGTCGTGACCGCAGCCTGGTCTCCCGATGGCCAGCGGATCGCGTTCACGTCCATTGGCGACTTCGACGAATACTACGATCTCGATCTCTACACCGTGGGCGCCGACGGCTCCGGGCTCGCGCTCCGGGCCTCCAAGTACCGCGAACCCTCCTGGGCGCCTGACGGCCATCGGCTGGCGGTCAGCGCGTCCAACGGCATCTATGCGCTGGATGTCGACCAGGATGACGCGCCGGCGCTGATCGCGCCCGAGGGATACAGTCCCGCCTGGTCGCCGGACGGATCGAAGATCGCCTTCACCGCTGTGGGGGAGATCAAGGTGGTCAACGCGGACGGCTCAGGCATGACGAGCCTGGTGCGGGGCGGCGGGTACTTCCCTACTTCACCATCGTGGTCGCCCGATGGGCAGCGCATCGCGTTCGCGATGTGCACCTACCTGGGCTGCGAGATTTCCATCGTGAACGCGGACGGATCCCATCGCGTGCTGCTGACCATGATGGACCAGGCGGAGACAGCGAGCCACGTGACATGGTCGCCGGACGGCAGCCGGATCGGATTCGCCATGGACAGCGGAGTCGGCTGGATCCCGGTGGATGGCAGCATCAGCGCGCCAATCCTCCTGCTCCCCGATGCATCCGAGATCGCCTGGCGGCCGTAGGAAGTCCATCGCCGAGCCAGCTGCCACTCTCTTGCCTGCCCCGGGAAACGGTCGTAAGTCATATGACGTACGTCTTACGACATATGACTTACGACCTACGACTTCCCCAGGAGCATCCATGGCACGAGTCACCGGCATCGGCGGCGTGTTCTTCAAGAGCAGGGGCGATCACTCCGCCCTGGCAGCATGGTACCAGAAGCACCTTGGCATGACGCCGGAGTCGTGGGGCGGCACGGTGCTGCGCTGGGCAGAGGACCCGACCCATGACCAGGGCGCCACCGTATGGCATGTCGCCGAACGGGAAAGCAAGTGGTTCGCGCCGAGCGACTCGTCGTTCATGATCAACTACCGGGTGGACAACCTCACGGAATTACTGGCCGACCTGAAGGCCGCCGGCGTCGAGATCGTCAAGGGCCCCGAAAGCGACGACCTCGGCTCGTTCGCATGGATTATGGATCCGGACGGGAACAAGGTGGAGTTGTGGGAGCCGAAGGGGGCGTAAGGCGTAAGGCGTAAGGCATAAGGCGTAAGGCGTAAGGCGTAAGGCGTAAGGCGTAAGGCGTAAGGCGTAAGGCGTAGGAAGATGCGAGACTCGAGACTCGCAACCCCTGGGCCTTACGCCTTACGCCTTATGCCTTATGCCCTATGCCCTCTCTCCAAACCTCATAGCACACCACACTCCACAGCTTGAGCGCGTCGGCGGTTGACCCGGCGTACAATCGGTCTCGTGCTGCTTCGGCGACAGCCGGGTCATAAATGCCGTCCTTTCGTGTGCGTGCCGCCGCAAGGTAGTGATCGACAATCTCGCGGCCGCGCTTGCTCGCAAGGATCAGCTCGATGGGCGTCTCCATCGCCTTCTTGCGCGACGCAAAGTAGTCCGCAGGAATGAAGCGCTTGGTGAGACTCTCCTGCACGAACCGCGTGCCCCCCTCGTCAATACTTGGCCGGCGCGGCATGCGCTCCACCAGGCTCACGAGCTCGGCGTCCTCATACGGAAACGTCGCCCGCATTCCCTGGAGGCGGCTCTCCATGACCGCCCTCCCCACCGAGGCGTCGAAGCCCCACGACCGGTAGTAGGCCAGGTAGCGCTCCAGCGGCCCGCTCCCGCCCGCGTAATACTCCCGTCCTGGCTGGGTGCCGGCCAGGTTGAAATCACTGCCGGTGAGTTGCCGGTACTCGTCTGCCTTCCATGGATTGTGAAAGATGAGCCGGTCGGCGCGGTTCCGTTCCGCCCAGTCGGCCCGCTTCACCGCTTGCTGGACCCGCCAGCTGGGAATCTCATCGCGGGCGCGGAAGATCCGCCGCTTCACCGAAGCCGGCAGCGCGTGGATCAGGCGCGGCACGAGCGCCGTCGGCACCGTACCGAACTGGGCCACCATCGTGGCAAGCTCGCCGAAATCACGAAACAGGTAGTCGCCGCCGGAGCCATCGAAAACCATGCGGTCCTCGCCCTGCCTGCGCAGTTCACCGTGCGCGACATAGGTGGGCAGGCCGTTGGGATGACACCACGGCTCCGCGTGTGCCTGCACCCATTCCACGAGCACATCGAGCAGGCGATCCGCCGAAAACATGAGCTCGTGATGCTCGAGCCCGAGATGCTCGGCGATTTTCTTCGCATCTTCGTTTTCGTTGACCTTGCGTTCCTCGAATCCGATCGTGAACGATCGTACCCGGTCGCACTGCGACTTGAGAATTGCGGCGCAGAGCGTGGAGTCATACCCTGACGTCAGGAGCACCGTGGCCGAGTTGGCGCCGTCCAGGCGTCGCTCGATGCTGCGCTCGAGGGCGGCCAGAACGATGTCCTCCGCTTCCGACGGCGAGGCGTCAGTGAGAGGAGAGGTCGAGGCCAGGAAGGGTGGTGTCGCTTGGCGGCCAGTATCGGTGAGCTGCCAGTCGTGCACGCGCAGCACCTGCGAGTGAGCAGGCATCGACTTGTACACCTGCTCGTACGCCGTGTGCGGTGCGGGGAGATACCCAAGGAAGAAGTATTCGCGCAGTGCGTCGGCGCGGGCCTCGCGGGGCCGGAACAGCGACAGCAGGGTGCCGAGATCGGTGCATACGCCGTAGCGATCAGCGTCGCGCGCGTAGTACAGCCGGCCGATGCCGATGTTGTCGGTGCGTGTGACCAGGTAGCCGCGCGCCGCATCGTAGACGAAGGTCGCGAATTCCCCTTCTACCGCCGCGAGCCAGTCGCGCCCCATGGCGCGGTAGCCGAGTGCCAGCACGCGCGCGGGAGGGAGCGGGCGTGGCTCGTTCACCAGCCACGGCACCAGTTCCTGTTCGAGTCGATCGGTGTCGAAGAGCTTTCCGAAGACGCCGCAGACCACTTCCGGATTCTCGCTGTCACCCGACCCTGGCACGGTAGCGAGACTCGCATGCGGCACGTCAGGAGCGGCCCAGGCGACCAGCCCGCCACGCGCGTGCACCACGTTCGGCGGCGGGGCCAGCGCAGTCGAGCGATCCGTCGAGCCATTCCGGTGCAGCAACGCTCCGATCATCCGCGCTTCCGTGTGCGGGTGGAGAGGCGAGCCGGGCGTGATCCTGTAGCGCCGGCTGGGCGGGCCCTGTCAACGTATCATGCGCCCGCGTCACATGCCATTCGGCGTCGCTTGCGCTCCAGCGTTCCGGGTGGAACATTCTCCCGATCCCAGGAGGCCCATGTGGAGCTGGCCGACTTCTGGAAGTCCGCCAATCGGCTTTCTCGCGTTGCGCTGGCAGCCGCGGCATTGAGCGCCGTGATCCTGCTCGGCGCCTTCGTCGGCTTGAGCCTCGACCGACTGGGCGCCATCACCTACGTCATGCATCTCGCGGTGCTGGCCCTGCTTCTCTTGCTGTTCGCGCGGGTGGCCTGGCACCATTTCACCGATGCGCGGCGACCGAATGCGGAACACAGTGCGAGGCCGGTGCCGCGCTCGCTCAAGCGGCTCGCTGTCGCCGCGATCGCACTTTTCGTGATCCTGCTGGTCACGACGGCCGTGGCTTACGGAGATGGCGGGCCTGAGCTCCAGGCGGGCCAGTACGTCTGGACACGCCACGGCAGGATTGTCAGGACCATGACTGCTGACGAGCATCAGGCCTTCCAGTCCAGCATGCTCCGCGTGTTCGCCTCGGCCTGGCTGGCGTTTTCGCTGATGGTGGCGTGGGTGGCGGAGGGCATAAGGCGGAGGGCTTAAGGCTTGAGGCTTGAGGCTTAAGGCTTAGGGCGTAAGGCGTGAGGCGTGGGGCGTGGGGCGTGGGGCGTGGGGCCTACGACTTCCTGACCTGGAAGATGCGACTTCAAAGAGGATCCATCACATGGGCGCATGGGGTGTGGGGCCATTCGAGAATGACGACGCGGGGGATTGGGTCTGGCAGCTGGAAGAGGCCGAGGACCTGGGGCTGGTGCAGGGGGCGCTCGAGTCCGCGGCGGAGCCGGATGGCTATCTCGAATCGCCCGCATCATCGGAGGCGCTGGCGGCGGCGGAGGTCGTCGCGGCGCTCGCCGGCCACCCTGCACCGGATCTGCCAGATGGCGTACGGGACTGGGTGTCGGCTCACCCCATGACGGTCTCGCCGGACCTGCGAAGCCTGGCCCGGTCCGCGGTCGCGCGGGTCGCCAGCGATTCGGAACTGCAGGAGCTCTGGGCCGACTCCGACCAGGGTGACGAGTGGCAAGGCCGGCTGGAGGAGTTGCAGGGGAGGTTGGGAGGGTAGTTCGGTTGCTGGCTGCTGGTCGCGGGTCGTGGGTTGTGGGTCATGGGTCATGGGTCGTGAAGATGTCGACGTTCACATAGAAACCTGAGAGAGAACCACGGAGGCACGGAGACACGGAGAGTCCCTTTTCTTCTCCGTGCGTCCGTGTCTCCGTGGTTCCTGACCCGAAGCCGGGCGGACTCACCGATGAACCTCCGCGTGCACTCCGCGTCCTCTGCGCCTTTGCGTTGAAAGAGGTGGCTCGACAAAGAGATCCCGGTCGGGCTGCAAGCTTGCTTCGCACCCTTCGGGTGCTCGCAATGACAATGCTGACTGGCGTCGCGCCGGATCCGCCAAGCAGCTAGCAGCCAGCAGACAACAGCCAACAGGAGCCTGACCAATGAACTTCGTGCTGTGGGTTGTCCAGGGCCTGCTCGCCCTGCTCTTCCTCGCCGGCGGCGGGTACAAGCTGTCCAGCGCCGGCCAGCTCACAAAGCAACTTCCCGCCCGCCCCCCCGGCGGCTGGCGCGTCCGCGGCGGAAACGAGATCCGTGGCGGCAACCTGCTGATCGTTCCCCCGGCATTCCCCAGGATTCCGTTACT
>CBINCZ010000011.1:0-16603 GCA_966249295.1 uncultured Gemmatimonadales bacterium | reverse complement strand
CCCATGAAGTACATCACCGCGAACGCGGAGATGATGGACGCGGGAATGGCGAGGCCCGGGATGATCGTGGCGCGCAGGTTCCTGAGGAACACAAAGATGATCAGGATGACCAGCACCGCCGCGATCATCAGCGTCTCCTGCGCCTCGCTGATGGAACGGCGCACGAAGGTGGAGCCGTCGAACGCCGGAATGATCTCGACCCCGGGCGGGAGCTGGGCCTGGATGGCCGGCAGTTCCGCGCGGATGGCGTCCGCCACCTCGATCAGGTTGGACTTGGACTGCCGCACCACGCCGATCGCGACGGCGGAGGTGCCGTTGTAGCGGAGCACGCTGCGGATGTCCTCCGGGCCGAGCGCCACATGGCCCAGGTCACGCAGCCGCACCAGCTGGCCGCCCTGGTTGGCCACGGTCAGGTCGGCGAATTCGTCGGGATTCTTGAGCTCGCCCAGGGTGCGGACGCTGAATTCCCGGCGCTGGCTCTCGATCCGGCCGGCGGGAACTTCGACATTGCGCGACCGGATGGCGGCCTCGACGTCCTGCACCGTCAGCTGGTGCGCCGCGAGCGCGGACGGATCGAGCCAGACTCGCATGGAGTAGCGCCGCTCACCGAAGATCCCCGCCTGTCCCACGCCGGGCAGGCTCTGGAGCCGGGACTTGACCACCCGGTCCGCGATGTCGGAGAGCTGGAGGAGCGAGTAGTTGGCACCGGTGAGCGCCAGCCAGAAGAATGGCTGGGCATCGGCCTCCTGCTTGGCGATGACCGGCTCCTCGATGTCCTGGGGCAGGCGGCCGCGCGCGCGTGACACGCGGTCGCGCACATCCTGGGCGGCATCATCCACGTCGCGCTCGAGGTTGAACTCGAGCGTGATGTTGCTGACCTGCTCCGAGCTCCGGCTGGTGAGGGTGCGGAGCCCGGGTACCGTGCTCAGTTCCTCTTCCAGAGGGTCGGTGATGGCCGATTCCACCACCTGCGGGTTGGCTCCCGCCAGCACCGTGGACACCGAAATGATCGGCGGGTCCACGTCGGGGTACTCGCGCACCGGCAGGAGCCGGTACCCGATCACACCGAACAGCACCAGCGCCAGGCTCATCATGCTGGCGAAAACAGGGCGCCGGATGGAGATGTCGGACAGTTTCATGCGTTGCCCTGTGCGATGCTGACAGACGGACAGGCGGACAGTTAGTGACGATTACGGGACCAGCGTTTCGACATGTCCCGTCCGGATGACGGGTGTGGTGCGCCTACGCGAGGCGGGATGGGAGTGTTTCAGGGGCTTAAGGCGTAAGGCCTAAGGCTTAGGGTCTGGGACATGGGCATGCGACGCCCACGCCCACGCCCGATGCCCTATGCCCTATTCCTTACGCCATATGCCCTATGCCTTACGCCCTATGCCTTACGCCCTATGCCCTATGCCTTACGCCTTACGCCCTATATTCCCTCATGGCCCACAAACCCTCCACCCGTCAGCAGGCCCAGCTGGAGTACCTCAAGACCCTGCCGCCCAAGCTGGACCGGGTCCGCCGCACGATCGAGGCGATGGCGATTCTCCAGGCCGACGAGGCGTCAGTCCGCGCCCTCGGTCGCACGCTGGACGAGATCAAGGCCAACTGCCAGCAGCAGGGGATGCATCGGCTGGCCGAGACGGCGGGCAATATGGCAATGTTGAGTCGCCGCGGGGGAGGACAACAGGTCAAGGTCCGCGGCCTCAGGGAACTGCTGGGAAGCTTTCAGATGAATCTGGAAGGCGCGCATCGGGCGGCGCTGGCGCCCGAGGCCGGCGCCGAGGAAAAGGAGCCTGGCGCCTAGCTCTTGCGCCGGGCCAGGACCTTGTCCACGATTGGGCCGGCCATCAGCGTAATCATGGCGTTGATGAGCCCGCCGATGACCGTGCTGACAAACGGCAGCGCAAAGAGGATGGCGCCGGCGCCGATGATGGCGAATATCATTCCGAAGTAATACAGCAGCATGCGGCGCTCCGGTTGGTATGGCGAGGGAGAAGCATACCGCGGCACCGTGAGACCTTCAACCCCCTCGGGAGATGCACCAATGAAGTCGATGACCCTGATAGCAATGGCCGCCCTGTTCGTGGCCACCCCCGCCCTGGCGCAGCAGCCGTCCGGCAAGTCCAAGGCGGATACTGCCCATGCCAAGATGGAGGGCATGAAGCACGACATGGGCGGCATGAAGATGAACCATGACGACCCAGACCAGGTGGTCCAGGGCGGCGGGGAGTTGCCGCAAGGCTGGTCGGCCCGGACCGATCGCGACGCGCCGCTCAGCAACGTGAAGTTCGTGACCATGGGCGACGGGGTCCACGCAACCATGGGCCCGGCCGCCATCTTCTATCGAGAGTCCGACAAGGTGAACGGGCCATTCCACGCGGTCGCCAGCTTCACCCAGACCAAGGCGCCGAGGCACCCCGAGGCCTATGGCCTCTTCTTCGGCGGCAAGGCGCTGAACGGCGAGGGCCAGCAGTACACCTACTTCCTCGTGCGAGGCGACGGCAAGTTCCTCGTCAAGCAGCGCAACGGCGCCGAGACCAGGAACGTGACCGAGGGCTGGACCGCCAACGCCGCGGTCAAGTCGCAGGATGCCGACGGCAAGGCCACCAACAAGCTGGAAATCGACGCCACCACGCCGGGCAAGGTGAAGTTCCTCGCCAACGGCACCAGCGTCTACGAGATGGACGCCTCACCCGCCGACATCAACGGCATCGTAGGGCTCCGGATCAACCACAACCTGGATGTGCATGTGGGAGGGTTTGGGGTGCACACGAGGTAGGCAGGATGGGCGAGATAGGCTGGATGGGCAGATGATGCAGAGTTAGCACCGACCCGCCCATCCTGCCCATCTGGCCCATCTAGCCCCTCCTGACGTTCAGCGCCTGATCCGCTGCCGCCTGGACCTGCCGGTCCGCCTCGCGGACGATGCGGTCCAGGGCGCGGCGTGACGCCGGTGTCGCGGCGGCGGCCAGGCCGGCGACAATATCCAGCCGCACCTCCAGCGGCTGGCCGCCCCGGAACAACCGCCGCCTCGCCAGTGCAATCCGCACCAGCTCCTCCATCGCCTCGACCGTTCCCAGCCGGGCCGCCGCGGTCGCCATGGCCCGCCGCACGCTGCTGTCCTGCTCCTCCCTCAGCACCGCCATGATGCTCGGCGCCAGCGCCAGCACCCCCGCATTTCCCACCGCCTGCGCCGCGGCAATCCGGGTCCCCGCGCTCGGATGCTTGAGGCCCTCCAGCAGCGCTGCGCGTGCTATCGGCTGGTCAAACTTGACCAGTGCCCGCAGTGCCTCGGCCCGGATACTGTCGTCATCCTGCGAGAGCGCCGCTGCCAGCGCCGGCACCGCCCGCTCGTCGCCCAACCGGCCCAGGATGGCTGCCGCATGGCGCGCCTGTGATGGGGTGCCCCGTTCCAGCAGCGGCAGCAGGAGGGGAAAGGCTTCCGGTGTGCGACCAAGCTGGTCATGCAGGAAGCGACGCGCTGCCAGCGACTCACTTTCCGCCACCGATTCCACCATGGCCTGATGCCCGTCCGGCCCGATCCGCCCCAGGATGTCGGCGGTCAGCGCCTGATCTTCCGCGTGACGCAGGGCGTGCTCGATCAGCTCCCGCAGCCGGGCCAGCGGAAGCGCGCGCCGGGCCTGGATGATCCGGGTCCGTCGCGCCGAAGGATCCTCGTCAGCGTAATCGAGGAGGGCACGCGCCCGGGCGAGCAGGGTGGGCCAGTCGCGCTGCACCGACGCTGAGCGCACCTCGTCGGTGAGCCGGGTGAGTTCGGGGTCCGTCGCCTCGTCGTCGTCGGGGCCGGCGCTGCCGTCGCCATCGGCCTCGGCCACATGGATGGTCTCCGCGGCCGAGACTGGGAGCGGCAGCGGGACCATGGTGATGACCACGTGCTGGAGCAGCGGCATGGCGATGTCGTCACTGGCCAGTGCGGCCGCGAGCTGGAGCAGTGCGGCGGAGGTGACGCCGGGGAAGATCTCGATCCAGTCCACCGCGCGCGCGAGCAGGCGGCCGCGCAGTGTGGTGCCATGCGGAATGGCGGAGCCTTCGACCCCGGCCTCGATGCGCTCCGGGCCGGAGAGTGCGGCCGCGGCGTGCGCCGCCTGCTCCGCCAGGGTGGCATGCACCTCGGTGGCTCGCGGGGTTTCGCGCACAACGATCACCAGGCGCTCAAGCGCCTGTGCCATGGGAGAACTTGTCATGTGCGAGGAATCAGGAGTCACGGTCGGAGAAAGATAGCAGGGCAATTAGCTTTGTTCGATGCTGCAGGCCACCATGCCTCTGCCGGTCAGCGACCCGCTCGAACTCGACGCGGCGCTGCTGCAGGGTGTCATCACCGCGGCGCTCGCCGCGCTCTCCGCCTTCCTGTACCAGCGCTACCGCAAGGCATGGTTCGCGTGGTGGACCGTCACGTGGGCGCTCTACATCCTGCGCATCCTCGCCATCCTGCTCTTTCTCGTCACCGCGAATCGCTCGCTGCTCTTTGCCCACCAGGTGTTGACGGGCTGGACGGCGCTGGCGCTGCTGTGGTCGGCGCTGGTGTTCTCGCGCGGCCTGCGGCTCAAGCCGTCCTGGTCGCTGGCGCTGCTGCTGCCGCTGGTGTGGAGCTACCTGGCCATCTACCAGCTCGACAGCTTCCTGCTCGCCGCACTGCCGATGGTGCTGTTCCTCAGTCTCGCCACGCTCTGGACCGGACTCGTCTTCCTCGAGTACCGGCGACGCGTGGGCTCGGCCGGCGCGGCGATCGTGGGCGGCGCACTGCTGCTCTGGGGCCTGCACCACCTGGACTATCCCTTCCTGCGGGCACAGGGAACCTGGGCGCCGTGGGGCTACTACCTCGACATCATCTTCGAGCTCGCCGTCGGCACCGGCTTTCTGATCGTGGTGCTGGATGACCTGCGGCGCGGCATCGAGGCGCTCAGCGCGCTGTCGGCCGATATCCGGCTCGGCGCCGCCGGCGGTGACTTGATCAACGTGCTGCTCGAACGGCCCCTTGCCCTGCCGGGCGTGAGCGGCTCCGCGCTCTACCTCCGCGACGGAGACCGGGACGCGTACGCCGGCGGCGCAGGCACCGCGGAAGGATGGGCCGGACGGCCGCCCGAGGGGATTTACGCGGAAGCGATCGAGGAGGCGATGACGCGGGAAGAGCCCCATGCCGTGGGCGACGCCGCCTCACGACACTTCGCCTCTGCGCTCCCGATCTTCCAGGACAACGGGGTGCGCGGTGCCCTGCTCCTGATCGGGCCGGTACGCGATCCCTTCACCGCACTCGACCAGCGGTTCCTGCTGGCGCTGGGCCACCAGGTCGGCGCGGCGCTGGAACATGACGCCCTCTCCCGGCGGCTCGAGACCCGTCGGCGTGAACTCGAGCGCCTCGGCGCCCGGATGGTGGCCCAGCATGAGGAGGAACGGCTGCGACTCTCGCGCGAGCTGCACGACGAAACCGCACAGGTCTTCAGCGCGGTGAAGATGGAACTGGGTGTCCTGCGCGGGAACGCGCTGCCGGCACAGGCGGACCGGCTCGACCGCGCGCTGGGCCTGGTGGACACGGGGATCCGCAGCATCCGGAACGTGGTGAACGACCTGCGTCCGTCGTTGCTCGACGATCTCGGCCTGCTGCCCGCCCTGCGATCACTTGCCGGCGAGATGACCCGGCAACGTGGCCTCACTCTTTCCTTCGATGCACCGGATGAATTGCCGGCGCTCGGCACTGCCGCCGAGCTGGCGCTCTACCGTGCGCTGCAGGAAGGACTCAGCAACGTCCTGCGCCATGCCGGCGCCACCGGCGTGGACGTCACGATCGCGCGCACCGCGGAGGGACTGCGGCTCTCCGTGCATGACGACGGGCGCGGGCTGCCTGCCGGTGCCGACCTGGCGCGGTTCGAGCTGGAGGGTCACATGGGACTGGCCGGCATGCGCGAGCGGATCACCGCACTCGGTGGCTCCGTAGAGATCCGGAGCGGCGATGACGCCGGCGTCCTGCTCGATATCATCGTGCCGGTCTGAGCGATAGATTCCCCTCATGCTTCATGATCCCATCAAGGTGCTCGTCGCCGACGACCACACCGTGGTCCGTGAGGGCATCCGCCATGTACTGGAGGGTGAGCCCGGCTTCACGATCGTGGCCGAGGCGTCCACGGCCGCCGATGCGGTGCGGCTGACCGAGACGGAGAAGCCCGACGTCGTGCTGCTGGATATCACGATGCCGGGCGAGTCGGGCCTGCAAGCCGCCGCACGAATCCGGAAACTGGCTCCCTCCACGCGCATCCTGATCCTCAGCATGCACGACAATCCCGAGTACGTGCTCGAGAGTGTGCGGGCCGGCGCGCACGGCTACCTGCTCAAGGACTCGGCGGCAACGGAACTCCGGCAGGCCATCCGCACGGTGCGGCAGGGCGAGGAATACTTCAGCGCGCCAATTGCGCACCGGCTGCGCGCTGCGGTGCGCGGCCAGGCCGGCGAGCTGCCGGGCCCGCTCGACGTGCTCACCGGCCGCGAGCGTGAGGTGCTGGTGGGCATCGCCCTCGGCCGCACCAACAAGGAAATCGCCAGCGAGCTGGGCATCAGCCATCGCACGGTGGAAACCCACCGCGAGAGCCTGATGCGGAAGCTGGGGATCAAGACGGTGGCGGGGCTGACGAAGCTGGCATTGGAGACGGGGCTGGTTTCTCGATAGGCGGGACGGCGGGAAGATGGGACGACGGGACGTGCGCAGTCCTCCCGATCGTCCCATCTTCCCCTCTTCCCGCCTTCCCGTCTTCCCGCCTTCCCGTCTTCCCGCCTTCCCGCCTCCATCCGTAGTTTCCCGCCTGTCCGACCGTCCGTGTCTCCGCCTACCTTGCGGCATGTCCGTTCCCCGCACCGCCATCGTCCTCCTCAACCTCGGCGGGCCCGCGACGCTCGACGAAGTCGAACCGTTCCTGCTCGAGCTGTTTGCCGACCGCGAGATCATCCAGCTCCCTTTCCAGAGCTGGCTCGGTCCCTTCATCGCCCGGCGCCGGGCGCCCAAGGTTCGGAAGCTGTACGAGGGAATTGGCGGCGGGTCGCCCATCCTGCACTGGACCACGGTCCAGGGGCAGGCGATGGTCGAGCGGCTCGACGCGCTCTCGCCGGAAACAGCGCCGCACCGTTTCTATGTGGCGTTCCGCTACGCCCACCCCAGCAGCGAGGACGCACTGCGCGCCATGGCGGCGGACGGCGTGACGCGCGCTATCGCCTTTACCCAGTATCCCCAGTTCTCCTGCGCCACTACCGGTTCCAGCCTGAATGAGCTGTGGCGTGCCGCTGAGCGGCTTGGCCTGGAGTCGGCATTCGAGTGGAGCGTCATCGATCGCTGGCCGGTGCACGACGGCTTTCTCGATACGATGGCGGAGTCCACGCGCGCCGCCCTCGAACAGATACCCGCCGCCGAGCGAGATGACGCGGTGATCCTGTTCAGCGCGCACTCCCTGCCGCTCAGCGTCATCAACCGGGGCGATCCCTATCCGCAGGAAATCGGCGCCAGCGTGAGCGGCGTCATGCAGCGGCTGGGAAGTGCCAACCGCTACCTGCTCTCATACCAGAGTGAAGTGGGGCCGGTGCGGTGGCAGGGACCGAGCACCGAGTCGGTGATCCGTCGGCTGGGAGCGCGCGGTGAGAAGAATGTCGTTGTCGTGCCGATTGCCTTCACCAGCGATCACATCGAGACGCTGAGCGAGCTCGACATCGAGTATGGCCACGTCGCAAGAGCGGCCGGGATCAGGCGGTTCGTGCGCGCCCCGGCCCCCAACGACAATCCGCTCTTTTTCGATGCATTGGCCGATGTGGTGGTCCGGCACCTGGCGGATGGCACCGCAACGGGCCGGCAGTACGCCCTGCACTGCCCTGGCTGCACCAACCCGGAATGCCGCCGCGTGCTCAATCCAGTGGAAACGCCTCAGACCTCGCGGATCACGCGCGACGCGGGGAACAGCACCCGCCTCGCCACCCGCTCGGCGAGCTGACGCACCAGCGCCGCCTCGCCGGCATCCAGTCCCTCCAGGTCTCGCAGCACCCGTTCCGCTTCCTCGCTCGCGATCCGGGCTCCCGTCTGGTGCAGCTCGGCGAGCCGGGGCGCGCGCGCCCGTGCCCGAAGCGCAGCCGCGAGGCGATCGAGTTCTTCATCAATGATGCGCCAGGCGTCGTCAAAGCAATCCGGTCGTGGCTCGCAACCCCCGGCGCGGAGATTGTCCAGGTCAAGCACCGCGACATTGTCCAGCGCCCGCACACCGGCTGCCACGTTCCGGGGCAGCCCCAGGTCGAGCACGCTGCACGCCTGCTTGCCGAACAGTCCGGGATGGAGCACCGGGGTACGCGCAGCGGTGGCCGCGATGATCACGTCGGCCCGGCGGCACTCGTCGGCGAGCTCGCTCCACGGGGCAACGGACCAGGCGGGATGCTGCTCGATGAGTGGCAGCGCAACCGCTGGGCGGCGGCAGATGATTGTCACGTTGGGAGTCGCGGCCTGCGCCAGCTGGCGCAAGGCGCCACGAGCCGCCTCGCCCGCGCCGACCATGAGCACCCGCGTCGCCGCCGGTCGCCCGGCGAGTACGCGACGCACACCTGCCTCGATCACCGAGTGGGCATGGGCACCCAGCCAGGTCTCACGCCGAACCCGGCGGCCGGCTGACACAGCGTGGCTGAAGATGAGATTGATGAACAGGTTGGTGGCGCCGGCATTCCGGGCCCGGAGCCAGGCACGGCGCACCTGGCCCAGGATTTCGGATTCGCCGACCACCTGTGACTCGAGGCCCGCAGCCACCGCAAAGAGGTGACGCACGGCATCGCCGCCCCATAGATGCACGCAGGGCACGCCCGAGGCGGCGAACAGTGCATCGCCATCGGGCGCGCCCCAGGAATAGAGCTCGGTACGGTTGCAGGTGGACAGCGGAACCAGCGAGCGCCCCGCCGCCGATGCTTCGGTCAGCAGGTGCGCGGCCTGGTCTTCATCCAGCGTCACGCGCTCGCGCTCGGCGAGATTCGCGATGCGGTGGTTGACGCTGATGACGTGAAACAGGTTGAGGTCTGGCACGCGCGAAGCCTATCGCGGTTCGCGCGTGCCGGCCATCCGCCTTATTTCGGAGTCGCTTCCGTATCGTTACGGGCCGAGCCCGACCCCACGGCGACCTGCTCGCCGGTGCCCTGGCCCACCTTGCTCTTCACCGCGATCTGCCGAGGACGGGCCTTCTCCGCCTTGGGGAGCATGACCGTCAGCACACCGTCGGAGATGTCGGCCTCGATCCGGTCGGCATCCACGGTGGACGGCAGTGAAAAGGTGCGCTCAAAGCTGCCGTAGCTCCGCTCATAGCGGTGCACACGGTCCGCCTTTTCCTCGGCGACCTGCCGCTTCTCGCCGCGGATCGTGAGCATGTTGTTCTCGAGCTGGATCTTCAGGTCATCCGGGTTCACGCCCGGCACCTCCATCACCAGCTTGACGCCATCCGCGTCCTCGAAAATGTCGCAGGCCGGAACCCACGCCGAGGTGATGGCGCCATCAATGCCTTGGCCAAAGGGCCAGTTGCCGAACGCCTCGTCGAGCACAGACGACAGGCGTCGGAGGTTCTGCAGGCCGTCGGTGTGACGGCGCATGGTAGTCAGGTACATCGCTTCCTCCTTCGGTGCGGTATCGTGCCGGCCACGACTGCCGGCGACACCGCCTGGGTGCTGCAGCGTCCATGCCCATGTTTTCGGCCGCGATGACCAGCTTCATGGGCAGAATCGGCAGCACCCCGGAAGGAGGACTGTCAGAAATGCAGACTGGTCACGGCAGCTGCCAGATCACCAGCTGGTTGTCCGCGAGCTGCGGAATCAGCAGGCGATGTCGCTTGTGGTCGATCCCGAAATCGGCCGGCCCCGACACACCGGTGATGAGCGGCGTGGGCGTCTCGCCCACCACGGCGACGGTGGAATCGTCCCAGCTCGAGGCCACGATCCTTCCGTCATCGAGCACCCCGATGCCGTCCACCGTGCCGCTGGCCTTGCCCACGGTGATGAGGCTGTCCGCGCCTTCCCGCCACTCCCGCACTTCGGGCTCGGAGAAGCTGCCGATCAGGAGGCCGTCCCCGTGCAGGGCGATGCCGTTGGGCATCGGCACCTTGGAGCGGGTCATGATGGACTCGATGCGGTGTCCGTCGCCGATCCGGTAAACGTTATCGAGCCCGGTGGGCGACATCTGGCCGGCATCATTTGCCGACACACCCATCTCGCTCACGTAGAGACGACCACCGGGTCCCACGGCCATGTCGTTGAGGAAGCGCGCCCGACGCCCGAACTCGATGTTGGCGAGGGGCGCGCCGGTGATCCGGCTGAACCCGCGCACCGCATCGACATCTGCGACCCACAGGGTGTCGCCAGTGATGGCGGTGCCCTTGGGAGCGTTGAGCGTGACGCCGCCCCTCCCACCCATCACGAAGTGGAGGGAATCGATGGTGCCATCCGGCTTCATCCGGCTGATGAAGCCGTTGCCGTCCTTGGCGCCAGGATTGCCATTGACATTGGTGATGAAGAAGACGTCCTGGGCGGTGTCGTGGATGACCGATTCGGGACCGGAGAGCCCCTGGACGGTGGTGACCAGGGTGGGACCCGCCGGGGCCGCGGCATCGGTCTCGGCGGGTTTCGGCTTCTCGCCAGCACAGGCGGCGAGGGTGAGGGCGAGCGCGAGTGCGAGGGCTGGTTTCATGATGGGTCGTGGGTCGTGGGTCGTGGGTCGTGGGTCGTGGGTCGTGGGTCGTGGGTCAAACGAAAAGTAACTCACGACCCATGACCCATGACCCATGACTCATGACTCACGACTTCCCCACTGCCTCCGTTGTCGGCTCTGAGATCCGCTCCACCACCTTGGCCACCTGCTGTTCGCTGACGCCACCCTCGGCCAGCGCCAGGTCGGCCTGGCTGATGATGCCTACCACGGCACCTTGCTCGTTGACCACGGGCACCCGCCGCACCTGTTGCTCCGACATGATCTGTTCCACCTTGCCCACGTCGTCGGTGTCGCGGACGGCATGCGGCTGGGCAGTCATCACGTCGCCCACGGTGGCGTCGAAAGTTCCCTCGGCGAGCGCGTTGATCACGAGGTCGCGATCGGTCACGATACCCACCAGCCGGTTGCCTTCATTGCCCTCGACCACCGGCAGCGAGCCGACGTCGTAGGAGCCCAGCATCTTGGCCGCCGCCTGGATCGAATCGCTGGTCTTGCAGCAGGCGGGGCTTGCAGTCATGAGTTCACGGGCAAGCATAAGTCCTCCGGGAAAGTGTGTCACGTTACGATGACGCTTCCGGAGGATCGGGGTGGTGCGGTGGGTCACAGAGAGGGCGTAGGGCATAGGGCATAGGGCTTGAGGGTCGCGCGTCGCAAGTACCCCAAGCCCTACGCCCTACGCCTTAAGCCTTAAGCCTCACGCCCTCACATATATCTCTCCCCCCCGCTCCCGAAACTCCTCCGCCTTCGCCGCCATGCCGGCGGCCTGGTCGCGGATGTCCTGCGAAATCCGCATGGAGCAGAACTTGGGGCCGCACATGGAGCAGAAGTGCGCCACCTTGGCGCCCTCGGCCGGCAGGGTTTCGTCGTGATACGCGAGTGCGGTGACGGGATCGAGTGAGAGGTTGAACTGGTCCTGCCAGCGAAACTCGAAGCGCGCCTTGGAGAGCGCGTCGTCCCACTCCCGGGCGCGCGGGTGGCCCTTGGCCAGGTCGGCGGCATGGGCCGCAATCTTGTAGGCGATCACTCCCGCCTTCACGTCGTCCCGGTTGGGGAGCCCCAGGTGTTCCTTGGGCGTGACGTAGCAGAGCATCGCGGTGCCATACCAGCCGATCATTGCGGCGCCGATGGCGCTGGTGATGTGGTCGTAGCCGGGCGCGATGTCGGTGGTGAGCGGCCCCAAGGTGTAGAATGGGGCCTCGCCGCACCACTCGAGCTGCTTGTCCATGTTCTCCTTGATCAGATGCATGGGGATGTGGCCCGGGCCCTCGTTCATCACCTGCACGTCATGCTCCCAGGCGATCCGGTTCAGCTCACCCTGGGTCTTGAGTTCGGCGAACTGCGCCTCGTCGTTGGCGTCGGCGATGCTGCCCGGGCGAAGCCCGTCGCCCAGGGAGAACGAGACATCGTACGCCGCCATGATCTCGCAGATCTCGCGGAAGTTGGTGTAGAGGAAATTTTCCTTGTGATGGGCCAGGCACCACTTGGCCAGGATCGATCCACCGCGTGAGACGATGCCGGTGACACGATTGGCCGTGAGTGGCACATAACGGAGCAGCACGCCGGCGTGGACCGTGAAATAGTCAACGCCCTGCTCCGCCTGCTCGATGAGCGTGTCGCGATAGACCTCCCAGGTGAGGTCCTCCGCCACGCCACCCACCTTCTCCAGCGCCTGGTAGATCGGTACGGTGCCGATCGGCACCGGGGAATTGCGCAGGATCCACTCGCGGGTCTCGTGGATCTGCTTGCCCGTGGAGAGATCCATCACGGTGTCTGCGCCCCAGAGCGTGGCCCAGCGGAGTTTCTCGACTTCATCCTCGATGGAGGAACTCACCGCGGAGTTGCCGATGTTGGCGTTGATCTTCACCAGGAAGTTGCGGCCGATGATCATCGGCTCGAGCTCGGGATGGTTGATGTTGGCCGGAATGATGGCGCGCCCGCGCGCGACCTCGCTCCGGACAAACTCGGCCTCGACGCCTTCCCGCAGCGCCACGTACTCCATTTCCTCGGTGATCTCGCCGCGCCGGGCGTAGTGGAGTTGGGTGATGCCTCGGCGGCTCGGCGCCTCGGCGGCTCGGCCACGAGAACGAGCCGTCGCGCCGTCGAGCCGCCGAGCCAGCCATTCTCCCCTTACCGACGGCAACCCGTCCCGCGGATCATGGCTTTCCGGCCCGCTGGTGTCATACACCCTGAGCGGCGGCTCGCCGCCGGAGAGCGCGATCTCGCGCATCGGGACGCTGATGCCCCGGGGGCCGTCCACGTACACCTTGGTCGAATTGGGAAATGCCTCGGCCAGCGTGGTGGCGGGCGATGGGGCTGCGGTGGTGGCCATGCAGGACTCCTTGCAGTGGCCGGCAGAGGGAGGTGTTACGACCGCCGCGCTCCCTCCGCCGGTGTTAACCGGATCAGGTTCCAAGGGTGTCGTCTCAATCGGGAGAAGCCCGATGCCCCTGGCGGCTTTCGCAAGATAGGCGGGAAGATGGGAAGGCGGGAAGATGGGAAGGCGGCAAGATGGGAAGTTCTGGGGGAAGCTTACGTCCCGTCCTTCGCCAGCTCCACGATCCTCTCGCGCGCCGCTGACACCATGGGCTGAAATTCCGGGTCGGCATCCTTCCACAATTCCACGACACGGCGGTACTCGCGCGCGGCCTCAGCCCGTCGACCCAGCCGCTCCAGCAGCTGTGCGCGGCGCCTCGCAGCGGGAGCCAGATAGGCCGCGTCCGCAAGCGAAACCGTGCCGAGACCGCCGTACCAGTGGAGCGCCGCCTCGTAGCGGCCAGTGCGGGCCAGGAGATCGCCAAGCAGCAGGCGGTCCCACGGCCGCGCCAGGAAGACCGAGAGTGCCCCTTCGACTGCTTCCGTGCCCTCCCACTCACCCTGCAGTGCGGTCACGGCAGCGAGTGTGTCGCCGGCCACCGCCGCACGCCATCCGGCGAGACTCCGTTCGAGCAGCTCCCGGACGTGGCGCAGCGAGTCTGGTGGCGTGACCGCGCGTGGCCTCCAGGCCGGCGGCGCCGACGAGGCGTCAAGCTCGGCCCGCAGGATGGCGGCGAGGTAGGTGCGCAGCACCGGCTCGCGAGTCCGGTCAAAGTCGAACCAGAAATCGAGCGTTCGCGGCACTGTGTCCGGCACACTGCGCGCCAGCCGCGCCAGCTCCGCGCGTCGCCCTGCCTGACGCAGCGCCGTGTTGGGCACGAATGGCGAAATCCAGAGCAGCGCTTCTGTCGTCGCCGCCGAACTCGGCTCGAAGCCGCGCGCCGTGTCCACCTGCGCGAGCGCCGCGCGCCAGCGGCCCTCCGCCAGCGCCGTCCACGCCTGCATTTCGTGGCCGAACGCCCGCA
Organism: uncultured Gemmatimonadales bacterium; assembly: GCA_966249295.1. Taxonomy (GTDB): domain Bacteria; phylum Gemmatimonadota; class Gemmatimonadetes; order Gemmatimonadales; family GWC2-71-9; genus CAMLHP01. Next base: position 2,542 of record CBINCZ010000011.1, on the reverse strand, counting down.
GCTCCGGTGTGCGCGAGGGCGCCGTGAGGAGGCGTGCGACATTCCCGGCCAGGCGAGGCTTCCCGAAGATCGCGGCTACCGTCTGGGCGAGGCCGGTGATGCTCCACGCATCCATGCCGGAGGCGGACGCCATCCAGGCACTGACGCCGACGCTGTCGCCCTGCGCCAGGGCGAGCTCGGCGCCGAGCGCACTCGTGCTCGACGTATCCTCCATGAGTGCGCGGAGCCGGCGCAGTTCGGCCACCGCGTCCTCCATGCGGCCATCGCGCACCGCCTGCTCCCAGAGGTGCACGTACGGACGCCAGTCGCCGGGATCGGCTTGCCTGGCCAGCTCCAGGTAGCGTCCCGCCTCGTGCATCGAGCGGCCCCGGGACCAGTTGTGATGAAAGAGCACCTCTCCAAGCCCGATGGCCGCCTCGGCCGAGGCCGGGGCGTAACCGAGCACCCCTTCGAACTGCCGTTCCGCCTCGTCGGGCTTGCCGTGTGCGAAGAATTGCCAGCCCATCAACGTGCGGCGATCCTGCGGCGGGAGTCCATCCGCGTGCGCACTGGCGGAGTCGGACAGCTTCGTGGCCTGGTCACCCAGCCAGAACCACGCATTCACTCGCGCCAGCGCGTTCCACGCCGCGGCAAAGCCGGGGTCGTGCTGCACCGCCTGCCAGTAGTCCTGCGCAGCCGCTTCCATTTCGAACCTGCGTGCGTGCCGCTCGCCCGAGAGCCACAAGGCAAGCGCGGGCATGGATACCGTCCGCACGCCGGCCAGGCGGCGATGTGGCGCGCCCAGCGGCGGTCCTGTTGCGAGGAGTGTGCGCGCAAGCTGGCTGGCGAGGGCCGGCAACTCTTCCGCGGCCGCCTCACCACGCGCTTCGGCCAGGACGGCGCCATCGTGTGCGCGCCGCATGACGGCATGCAGTCGCACCCGCCCCGGCATGGCCGTCACCGAGCCACCCAGCCAGACGGCTGCATGGAGGCGGTGTGCCTCCGCCTTGGCGGCAGCGAGGGCTGCGACTGAGTCGGGAGAGGGCAGCTCCGTCACCGCCAGCGGGTTGACGAGTTCCACGCTGTCGGCGCCGTCCATCGCCGCCGCAAGCAGTTCCGCCACGAGCTCGCCCAGGCCGGCTGAATCGGCCGCCGCGGTGAACGGCATGAGGGCCACGCGCACCGGCGCCGCGAGCGGCGCGTTGCGATGCGAGAGCCACGCGATGCCGATGACCGTGACCGCGAAAATCGCGGCCGTCGTGAGCCACCTTGTCGCCTGTCCATTCACGCCAGCGCGGGCGCGGTGATACGCCAGCTCGTCGGCACGCGCCACTCCCGCTCCGGCTTCCTGCTGCAGCAGCCGCCAGGCCCGGCGGTGCAGGCGTCGCCGCAAGCGGACCGGGATGGCGTCGTATGCCGCACGGTGCAGCGAGCGATGGCTGAAATCGAATCGCCCGGGACTCGCCGCATCGAGCCGCAGCATCCGCTGGTCCACCAACCGGTCCAGTTCACTATCGAGTGCGGCGGGATCGAGACCGCTCAGCGCCCGCAGCAAGCGGAGGCTGCCGGAAGGACCAAGCACCGCCGCACTATCCAGGACCGCTCGCGCGCCAGGCGACTGGTGCGTGAGGTGGCCCCGCATCGCCGCCTGCAGCGACTCCGGAATCGGCAGGTCGGCGTCGTGCGAGAGACGCAGGGCCCATGACCCATTCGCGTCCATCGCGACACTGCCCGCGCGAACGAGTGCGAGAAAATACTCGGTGACCAGCAGCGGGCTGCCATCGGTGTCGGCATGCAACCGGCGGGCGAGCACATCCGCGTCGGCCGGACCGAGCTCCGCCATGCTGATGAGCATCTGGCCGACTTCCTGCGCCGTAAGGGGCGCCAGCCGAAGCCGGAGGTTCAGTTCGCTGGCCGGTTGCGCTACACGATCCAGCTCGGGCAGCGCACCGCGTAGCGCGCTTGCGATCACCAGCACCCCCTGCACCGGATGGCGACATAGCGCGGCAACAAGGGCTCGGCTCTCCCGGTCAGCGAGGTGGAGGTCGTCCGCCAGTACCAGCACGGGCGCCGCGGCGGCGACATCCGCCAGCACGCGGGCCATGGCGGCTTCGATGTCCGGCTCGGGCGCCACCGCCGGTAGCGACGGCAGTCGCTCCAGCAGCTCAGGCAGTATGCCCCCGAGCGCGCGAAGCGACGCGGCGGGCGCCGCGATGAGTCCCGGCGCGCCCACCAGCCCCGCGAGCAGGTGGCGGGCGTACAGCCACGACCGCTCCCGCTCCGCGTCAAAAGCGCGCGCCTGCAGCAGGACGGCCGACGTCGCATCGGTACGTGCGGCCCGGGCGCATTCGTCCAGCAGCCTGCTGCGCCCCAGCCCGGCTTCACCCTCAACGATTGCCACGCCGGGCGCGCCCGCCCGCACCCGCTCCCACGACTGTGCCAGCGCGGCCATCTCGCGCTGGCGGCCGATCAGGTCCGGCGTGAACACGGCAAGCCGATCATGCGACTCCGCGGCCGGACCGAACGTGACCAGCTCCGCCATGGTATGCCGGAACTCCTCCGA
>CBINCZ010000010.1:0-16638 GCA_966249295.1 uncultured Gemmatimonadales bacterium | reverse complement strand
CGCGCGCAGCTCATCAGCGTCGTATCCATGCGACGTGAGCACGATACGACGAATGCCGCTTCCATCCGGCTCGACGCTCTCGGCCAGCATGCGGGCGCGCGACACCGCCACTTCGGCGCCCAGCTTCTTGAGCGCCGAGCGCGCGTCCTTGAGCTGGCTGGTGAGCGCCTGCAGTGCGGATGGAATCTCGGCGACCTGCGCGCTCAACGCGCTCGATGTCGCGCGCACCAGCGCTTCATTGCGGCGAGCATGGGCGATGGCCCGCCACCCGGCCACGAATTCCACCCGCGCCTTGCCCTTCACCCGCTCAGCGCCAAGCACCAGCAGTGGCCCGATCTCGCCGGTGCGACGAACATGCGTGCCGCCGCAGGCACTTTTGTCGATGCCCTCGATGGTGATGATGCGCAGCATGCCCTCGCGCTTCGATGCCTTGCGCAACCCCTCCACCTGACCGGCCTCCTCGAACGAGACGGTGACAGGCCGGTCTTCCATGATGATTTCGTTGGCCTGGCGCTCCGCGGCGGTGAGCTGCGCATCGGTGATCACGTCTCGATCGAGATCGACGGTGCTGGCTTCAGCGCCAAAGTGGACGCTCGTGGTGCGAGCATGGAGCTGTGAGTCGAGCACGGCGGAAAGGAGATGCTGGGCGGTGTGCTGCTGGATATGGTCGAGCCGGCGCGGCCAGTCGATCACGCCCTCGATGCTGCCCGTGGCCTCAAGCGGCTGGGCAAGCAGGTGCGCAATGCGATCATCCTCGTCCAACACATCCACCACCTGCACGCCGGCAAGGGAGCCCGTATCATGCGGCTGGCCGCCGGAGGTGGGGTAGAACGCGGTGCGATCGAGGTAGATCCGCCGCCCGCCATCGGCCTGGTCGACGACGGACGCGGTGAAGCTCGAGAGAAATGAATCGAGGTAGTAGAGCCGCTCGGTCACGAGACCATGCCGCGCTCGAGCGGATAGGCCACGACGTGATCCACACCGTCCGGATCCTTCCAGACACCCAGTATCTCGTCGCGGGCGATCTGGGTGGGAGTGAAGCCCGGGGGCAGGGTGATGGTGCCCTGCCAGTGGCCATCGGGCAGGAACACGTCCCATTCGGTGGCGCCGGTGTGCTGCCGAGTCACGAAATGCTCAACCCACAGCGTGCTGTCGTCGGCAATGCGAAACGTGGAATACGGTGGCTCAAATTCCGGCAACGCCACCTTCTCCAGTGCTTCGTCATAGGCTCGGCCGATCATTTGTGCCAGCGGTCCGCCTCGTCGCCCCTGTTTCAGGCTGTCCACCGTGGCCTTGCCACGCTCCGGCTCAAGCATGGCGGGGCGCCGGTCGAGCCGGACGCTGGTGATCACGCGTCCCTGCAGATCGAGCTCATCGATCCGATAGCTGTCCCCGGTCCCAACCCAGAGCTTGCCATCGTGGAGCCGGATGGTCGTGGTGCGGCCGAACGGCGCGGGCATGACCTGAAGAAATTGACTGTTCGACGCGATGAGCACGTCGCTCCCGTTCAGGGAGGTGAGCAGCGTGCCCGCGGTGCCGTCGGGCTTGAGGCTCCAGATCCACGTGCTGTCGCGTGCCGGGCCGCTTGCCACACCCATCGAGTAGTTGGTGCTGGCCTTTGCGATCCACTGGCCGGTGGACAGCCGGCCAATCGGCTGGAGGCCCAGGGGAAGTTCGTCCCCGCTCGTGATGTTCAGCATCCTGGCAAACGTGCCATTCGCGTCAAAGATGGACAGCCGCTGCTGCATGCCATCATAGACCGCGATGGAATCGCCGATCTCCAGCAGGCTGAGCATGGCGCGGAACTCACCCGGTCCATCGCCTTCCCGCCCGGATGTCTGCAGGGGCTTGCCGTCGCTGGAAAACCAGCGCAGCGAGTGGGTGCCCTGATCAGCCACGACCACCCGACCGTCGGACAGCCGGAACGCGCCGATCACCGGACCCACCAGCTCGCTCGTGTCGGTGATGCCGCCGCCGATCTGCAGGGTGGGCTGGCCACCCACTTTCCATTCCGTCCCCGGCGTCCACGCCGCCGCCCGGCTCGTGACGATGTGCACGCCCGAGCTGTCACTCACGGCCACCGGCTCGGCGGGCTTCTCCTTGCCGCAGGCGGTGAGGAGGATGGCGAGCAGGGCTATGTGGCGCATGGAAGCTCCTTGATGGACGCGAGACGCGGGACGCGAGGCGCGGGTCTCGAGTCCCGAGTCCCGCGTCGCACGTCCTGTCACCCTCGCCCCAATCTCTTTTGCAAGTCTGCCAGCCGATTCATCGCCTCCAGCGGCGTGAGCTGGTTGAGGTCGATGGCGCGGAGGTCTTCGACCACCGGATCAGGATTTGGTGCGTTAAACAATGCCAGCTGGCCGGGATCGGTGGGTGGCGGCGGCGCGCCGGGAACCACGCGATGCTCACCTTCGAGCGTGCCGAGGACTTCGCGGGCGCGCTGGACCACGGCGTCCGGGAGCCCGGCCAGCTGGGCCACGTGCACGCCATAGGAGCGATCGGTGCCGCCCGGCATGAGCCGGTGCAGGAAGACCACCGTGCCACCCGATTCCTGGACCGCCACATTGCAGTTCCGCGCGTGCGCCAGCCGCTCCGGCAGCTGCATCAGTTCATGATAATGGGTGGCGAACATGGTCTTGCAGCCGACCGTGTCATGCAGGTACTCGGTGACTGCCGATGCGATGGCCACGCCATCGTAGGTCGAGGTGCCGCGCCCGATCTCGTCAAGCAGGACGAGACTGCGTGCCGTCGCGTTGTGCAGGATGGCGCTGGTCTCGCTCATCTCCACCATGAAGGTGCTTTGGCCCTGGGCCAGGTTGTCGCTGGCACCCACCCGGGTGAAGAGCCGGTCCACCACGCCGATCACGGCCCGTTCCGCCGGCACGAAACTGCCCATCTGGCCCAGCACCACGCAGAGGCCGATCTGCCTGAGGATGGTGCTCTTGCCCGCCATGTTGGGACCGGTGACGAGCAGGACGCGCTCCGCCTCGTCGAAGCGGACATCGTTGGGCATGAAGCGCTCGCGCGGCATCAGCCGCTCGATGACCGGATGCCGGCTCTTCACCAGCTGCAGGCCAAACCCATCTTCGACGACCGGACGCGTGTAACCCTGCTGCACTGCCTGCTCCGCCAGCGCCGCAAAGACGTCGAGCGCCGCGAGCGCGCGCGCCGAGGCCTGGAGCTTCGTGACCTGCGCGCCGGCATCGGCACGCAACTGCGCGAAGAGCTCGGCCTCGCGCTCGATCAGCCGCTCTTCGGCGCCGAGCACCTTCTACTCGTAGTCCTTGAGCTCGGGCGTCACGTAGCGCTCGGCGCCGGACAGCGTCTGGCGGCGCTCGTAGTCTGGCGGGACCCGGCTTGCCTGCGAGTGGGTGACCTCAAGGAAATAGCCGAAGACCTTGTTGAACCCGACCTTGAGGGACGAAATGCCGGTACGTTCCCGCTCCCGCTGCTGCAGCGTGGCGATGTAGCGCTTGCCGCCGTCGCGCAGGTCACGGAGCTCATCCAGTTCGGCGTCGAAGCCGGGCCGGATGACGCCGCCATCGTTGAGCACGGCCGGCGGCCGCTCGGTGAGCGCGCTGCTGAGCTGGGTGGTGAGGTCGGTGTGCAGGTCGAAGCGCTGTTCCACCCGTGAGAGATGCCGGCTTGCCTCGCGATTGCTGAGGCCGCGCAGGGCGTCCAGCACATCGGGCAGCCGGGAGAGCGAATCACGCAGCGCTGCCATCTCGCGAGGTGTTGCCTTGCCCGCGGCGGCACGTCCCGCAAGCCGCTCGAGATCGCGCACGCCGTCGAGCGCATCGCGGAGACGCTCTCGGCTCCGGTGGTCCTTGACCAGCACCTCCACCGCGTCGAGCCGGGCGTTGATGGCGTCCGTCGTTGCAAGCGGCGAGAGCAGCCACTGCCGGAGGAGCCGAGCGCCCATAGGAGTGACCGTGGCGTCGATAGCCTCGAGCAGGGTGGCGCCGCGGGCACCGGCGCGGAGCGGTTCCACCAGCTCGAGGTTGCGACGCGTCATCTCGTCGAGCCAGAGGAACGAGCTGCTTCGGCGGATGGTGGGGCGAGCCAGATGGGGCAGGCCGCCGGGCTGAAGCTCAGTGAGATAGCGGAGCAGCGCGCCGGCGGCACCCACGGCGGCGGCATCATCTGCGCCTACGCCCAGCCCATCGAGCGATGCGAGGTTGAAGCGGCGGCAGAGGTCATCCCGCGCCAGCTCGGGATCAAATTCCCACGCCTCGCGCGCCGTGCGCATGACGGTGTCGTCCACCGGAATCGCCGCATCGGCCACGGCGACGATTTCCTGCGGCGCCAGCCGGCCAAGCGCCTCGGCCACGCCGTCGGCGCCGATGCTTTCCAGCAGGAATTCGCCGGTGGAGAGATCCACCGCCGCCAGGCCGCACGTGGCGCCCATGGAAAGCGCCACGAGGAAGTTGTTGCGGCTGCCGGGAAGCCAGCCGTCCTGCAGCATGGCGCCTGGCGTGACGGTCTCCACCACCTCACGCCGCACAATTCCCTTGGCCAGCTTGGGGTCTTCCACCTGCTCGCAGATGGCCACGCGATGTCCCGCACTCACCAGCTGGCGAAGGTAATCAGCCGCCGCCTTGACCGGCACGCCGGCAAGCGGCACGCCGTCGCCCCGCGACGTCAGCGTGATGTCGAGGACACGCGCGCCCAGCTCCGCGTCGTCGAAGAACATCTCGTAGAAGTCGCCCATGCGGAAAAACAGGATCGCGTTCTGGTGGCGGGCCTTGATCTCGCGATACTGCTGCATCAGCGGGGTGCTGCCGCGGCGGGCGCCGGTGCTCATTGATCCCTTACGATGAATGCGCCGGGGAATTCCTTCGCGAGCTTGCGCTGTGCCGCCGTGGCGTCGGCGCGCGACTCGTATCCGCCCGCCCGCACCTTGAGGAATGCGCCTTCTTCAACGATCACCGCGTCGTAGCCCATCGCACGCACGCGGGTCGCGGCCTCATTGGCCAGCGCCCGGGTCCCCGCGGCGACGACCTGGACGCGAAAGACGGACGCGTGACTCGGGACTCGGGACTCGGGAGCGCTCGGCGGCTCGGCGGCTCGGCGGCTCGAATCCGATGGTTGGATACTGGTAGCTGGCGACGCCGCGACCGAGTCTCGCGTCCCGCGTCCCGAGTCCACTGCTTCGGCCTTCGCCACCACTATCGTGTCTCTTGGCGCTCCCGCCGGTGCCTTGGCGCTTGCTTCGGCCAGTGCGGTGGCGGGGCAGCGCCGGGCAAAGGTCTGCAATTGATCGCGGACAGTAGGCGAACCATCGGCGACGCGGGCCAGGCCCATGCCAACCCACTCGCAGCCAGGTTTTTCCTGGTGAGCATCGAAATACGTGCGCGCAGCCCAGAAGGCTGCATCGGCAAACACATCCGAGCGCGGGAAGTCGGCGCGCAACCGTTCCAGGTCGCGCATGGCGGCGGGAAGGTTGCCGCCGGCATAGTCGAGCTGCGCCAGGCGCAGCAATGCGTCATCGGCCCAGGGCGAGAGCGACTGTTCCACCACGACCTGCTGCAGCATGCGCCGCATGCTGTCCGGATCGGTCGCCAGGATGGCGGCCGTATACAGCGCCTCGGCGAAGCGCGGTGTCTTCCGGTCCGCCGAGGCCCGGATGGCGCGCACCAGGACCAGGGCGGAGTCGCGGTTGCCGTCCTGGGCCAGCGCCACCGCCTGGCGAAGCTGGGGGTCGGTCTGCGCCGCGAGCGTGCGGGCCGCAAGCAGGAGCACGCCGAGTGCGACGGCGAAGCAATGCCAGCGTCGCATCAGCGGGTGCCTGCCGGTGTAGGAGTGCTGTGGGCGATGCGCATGATCATGTCGGCGAGAATGGCCTGTTCGCTCGACAGGCCGGTGTTCTTGATAGTCCGGTCCGCCAGTAGTGCTGCCTCCAGCGCCACCCTGATACGTGTCGCCGGCCAGCGTGCACTCCACTTGGCCCAGTTGGCCGCCTCCGGTCCCCAGGGCCCCAATCCTCCGGGTCGGCCCGCACTCAGCGCGGCGAACGCGGCATCCGACAGCGCCTTGCCGCGCTGCCCCTTTTCATACGCCGCGCGCACGATGCCGACGCCGATAAGCGTCGTCCCGACCAGTGATACAAGGCGTACGCCGCTCACGCCGGACTGACTCAGCACCATCGGCAGGAGTTCCAGGGCCTTGGCGGGGTCGTCCTCGAGTATTGCCGCGCGCCAGTCCTGTGGTGTCTCGCCGTGGCGAACGCCGACGAGGTCTTCCACCTGCTTGACGGTGATGGCGGTACCGGCAGGGAGTGACGCCAGCTTTTCGAGTTCAGTATTGATGGCGCTCAGGTTTCCCGTGGTGACCTTGAGCAGATGATCCACGGCGCCGTCCTCGAACGTGAGCCCGCGGTCCGACGCCCGGCGCTCCACCCACCGACGCACATCAGCTCCGCTCTCCATGGCGCAGGCGATCGGCTCCGCGTGCTTGAGCAGGTCCTTGTCCGGCTTCTCCTCGCCGGGGCCCTGGACCAGGATCAGCACCGTCTCCGGTGAGGGATGTTCGATATAGCGGAGCACGGCCGACCGGCCGCGGGTGCGGCGCTTCCATTGCTCGACGTCGCGGATGATCACGACGCGCCGCTCGGCCATCATCGGCAGGGTGGTGCAGAGCGCCTCGACCGCTTCGGGATCCAGGGTACCGGCCGAGACCTGGTCGAGATTGAAGTCGCGCATGGCGGGATCGAGGGCGAGGTCGAGGATGTAGCGGATTGCATCATCCTTGAGCACGTCCTCGGGGCCGTAGATGTAGTAGGCCGCGTGCGGCTCGCCGCGCTTGAACGCGGCTGCGACTTTCTTGAGGGCGGAGGCCATTGGGGAAATTAAGACGGCGTAGGGCATAGGGCATAGGGCATGGGAAGACGCGAGACTCGTGACTCGCGACCCCTACGCCCTACGCCCTACGCCCTAAGCCCATCAAGGCACAGAGCGTCTTCCCATCCTTGATCTCACCCCTGTCGGCCATGGCGAAGACTTCCGAGAGGCGGAGGGTGTGCAGTTCCAGGAATTCGTCCGCCTCGGTCCGTGCGGTGCCGGCTTCGAGCCCGGTGGCGACGAAGAGGTGGATGCGCTCGTCGGTGAAGCCGGGGGTGGTGTAGATGGTGATGAGCGGCCGCATCTCGGTGGCGGTGTAGCCGGTTTCCTCGAGCAGCTCGCGATGGGCGCAGGTTTCCGGCGGCTCGCCCCGCTCCAGCCGGCCGGCGGGAATTTCCCACAGGTACTCGTCAGCGGCGTGACGGAACTGGCGGATGAGAACCACGCGCGGATCGGGATCCGTGGGATCATCGAGGAACGGCAGCACCGCCGAGGCGCCGGGATGACGGATCATCTCGAGGGTACCCTCGGACCCGTCGGGAAAGCGCACGGTGTCGAGGTCGAGGTTGAGGACCTTGCCGGTGTAGATGCGGTTGGCGGAGAGGAGGGACATGAGGATATGGACTCGGGACTCGGGACTCGGGACTCGGGACTCGGGACTCGGGACGCGCGTCTCGCGTCCCGAGTCCCGCGTCCTCTATCGCCCGTCCGGGCCCAGTACCGTCACCGGGCCCAGGTTGAGTGCCTCGATACCCGGCTGGATCTTGGCGAGGTCGCCCACCACCACGATCGTGAAATCATCCGGGTGCAGCTGGGACTTGGCCACGCGATTCACGTCCGCGGCGGTGACCGCCTCGGTGCGCTTCACGAAATCGGTGAGTTCGCTGGGCGGGAGGCCGAACAGGGCGAGGTTGGCCAGCCGGCTGGCCACGCCTGCGTCGGTCTCGATGAGCCGAGGATAGCTTCGCACCAGCGCGCCCTTGGCAAATTCCACTTCTGCATCGGTGGCCGGGCGGCTGGTCCGGACCTCGGTGAGCTCGCGCATGAACTGCACGAGCGAGCTGTCGGTCACCGCAGTAAAGACGCCGGCGCTGGCCGTGAACGGGCCGGGGCCGCGATCGAACGACCAGCTGCTCCGCGCACCGTAGGTGTAGCCCTTGTCCTCGCGCAGGTTGAGGTTGATGCGGCTGGTGAATTGCCCGCCGAGGACGGCGTTCAGCACCGTGAGCGGATAGTAGTCGGACGACATGCGCGGCACGCCGGCATGCCCGATCCGGATCTCGCTCTGCGCCGCGCCCGGCTTGTCCACCAGGAACACACCGGTCTTGCTCGAGGTCGGCGCTGATGGCGCGGTGGTGGCGGTAGCCGGTACCGTCCCGCGCTTCCAGTTGGCAAACGCCAAGTTGGCGTAGCGTGCCGCCTGGTCGGGCGTGACATCACCCACGACGACCAGTACCGCGTTGTTCGGCATGTAGAAACGCCGGTAGAACCCGGTGATGTCGTCGCGGGTGAGGGCGGTGATGGACTCGGTGGTGCCGTCACCGGCATGGCCATAGGGATGGTCGTCGCCGTAGATCAGCCGGTCGAAAGTTTCCGAGGCGATGATCGTGGGCTGGTCTTTCCGTCGCTCCAGGTTCTGGAGCCGTAGTTTCCGGTCCCGTTCGATCTCCTCGGGGGAAAACGCCGGCTGGGTGACCATCTCTCCCATCAGCGCGAAGGCGGAATCGGCGGTCCGGGTGAGCGTCGAAAGGGACACCGACGTTTCCTCGGTGCCGGCACCCGCACCCAGGTTGATGCCCAGCCGGTCAGCAGCCTCGGCGAAAGCCGTGGCGTTCCGCTTGGTGGTGCCTTCATCCAGCAGGCCGGCGGTCACCGCTGCAATGCCCGGGATGTTCCCATCCTGCGCCGCGCCGGCGCGGATCACCAGGCGAGCATTGATGGTTGGCAGCTCCTTGTCGGTCACCACCCAGAGGGTGAGCCCGTTCGGCAGGGTGCGCTGCACCACCCCGAGCGGCCGCACCGCGGGCGTGGGTCCGGCAGCAGGCTTCACCGAGCGATCGAGCTGCTGCGCGTGGAGCGGGGCGGCCAGGAAGAGGAGGCCCGTGAAGAGAAGAGCGATGGGAGAGATCGCGCCGCCATGGGGCGGCCGCAGGCCGACTCTGGACGCGTGACACAGGACGCGGGACGCGGCTTTTCGGGGCCCGGGTCCCGAGTCCCGCGTCCGCAGTTGCAAGCCGCCCGTACAGACGCCTGGGGAGATCATCCTGTCCGTCATGGCGTCGCCTCCGTCGGCTGGGCGGCAAGGTCAGTCTGGCCGTTCGGCACGATGGACAGCACCACCTTGGGCTTGTTGACGAGATATTGCGATGCGACGCGCTTGATGTCGGCCGCGGTTACGGCGCGCGAACGCGCCAGGTCTTCATTGAAAAGGTTGGCCTTGCCGCGGAAGGTGTTGTAGTCGTTGAGCTGGTTGGCCTTGCCCAGCGTCGAGGCAAGGCGGAAGACGAAGCTCGACTCGATGCCGTTCTTGGCCGCCTGCAGTTCCTCGGGCGTCGGGCCCTCGGTGGCAAGCCGGTTGATCTCCTCGTACACCTCACGCTCCATCTGTGAGAGACTGGTCCCCTTGCGCGCGGTGACCGACACCTGGAAGGTGCCCGCCAGCTCCCGGCTGTTGGAGAAGGCGCTGGCACTCTGCGCGGCCTGCTCCTTGTACACCATGCGCTGATACAGCCGCGACGTCTTTCCCCTGCCCAGGATGGTGCCGAGGATGTCGAGCGGCGCCTCGTCGGCATTCCACGCTTCCACCGTGGGCCACGCGATGTCGAGCCGGGGCAGGGTGACGCGGTCTTCCAGGACCGCCCGCTTGTCTGCGGTGAGATGCGCCGGTCTCGGCTTCGGATCGGGAATCGGCTCGCCGCGCGGGATGCCCCCGAAGTATTTCTCGACCAGTCGGCGCACCTCGGCGGTGTTGACGTCGCCCGCGATCGCGAGCGAGGCGTTGTTGGGCGCGTACCAAGTGCGGAAGAAGCCCTGCACGTCCTCGAGCGACGCGTTGGTGAGGTCGTCCTGGTAGCCGATCGTGGGCCAGTGGTAGGGGTGGTCATCCGGGTACATCATCTCGCCCATGCGGATGGACGCCATGCCGTAGGGGCGGTTTTCGTAGTTCTGCCGCCGCTCGTTCTTCACCACGTCACGCTGGTTATCGAGCTTGGCCTGCGTCATGGAGGGAAGCAGCCACCCCATCCGGTCGGCCTCGAGCCAGAGCACCATCTCGAGGTAGTTGGCCGGGACCGTCTCGTAGTAGTTGGTACGGTCGGTGTTGGTGGAGCCGTTGAGGGTGCCGCCGGCTTCCTGGATGTACTTGAAGTGCTGGTCGTCGCCCACGTGCTCCGAGCCCTGGAACATCATGTGCTCGAAGAGGTGCGCGAAGCCGCGCCGGCCCGCCACCTCACGGCCCGATCCCACGTGATACCAGATGTTGACTGACACGACCGGCGCCGAGTGGTCCTCGTGCACGATCACGTCGAGCCCGTTGGGCAGTGTGAACGTGGTCACCGGCACGTCGAGCTGCTGGGCGCGCGCGGGGGCGGCGAGGAGAAGACCCGCCAGCAACGCCAGCCCGCCCAGCCCGCCCAGCCTGCCCATTCCTTCGCTGCGCTCAGGACAAGCTCTGCCCATCCTGCCCATCATGATCTCTCCCTCCCCATGAAGTCCACCACCTTGATCGGCCCGAGGTGCAGGGCCTCGATGCCGGGCCGGATCTTCTTGATGTCGCCCACGATGACCACCGTCAGGTGTGAGGGATCGAGGTATTTCCGGGCAACACGCTGCACGTCCGCGGCGCCCAGTGCCTGGATTCGCTCAAGATCGGCCGGAATCGTGCTGAGCGGAAGACCAAACATCGTGAGCGAGGCCAGCCCGCCGGCCACCTGCCGGGTGGTCTCGAAATCGCCCAGCGTGCCCAGGACTACGTAGGAGCGGGCCCGCGCCAGCTCGGCGTCGGTCACCGGTTCGTTGCGAAGCCGCTGGAATTCGGAGAAGAAGATCGCGAGCGAGCTGTCGGTGACGTTGGTGCGCACCGCGGAGCTGGCGATGAAGGGCCCCGGCACGGGCAGCCAGTCGAAATTCGAGCCGGCGCCATAAGTGAAGCCCTTCTCCTCACGCAGGATCTGGTTGAGACGAGAGGAGAAGGAGCCGCCCAGGATGGTGTTCATGAGCGTGATGGCGGGGTAGTCTGGCGAGCGCCGGTCCACCCCGGGTGCGCCGATCATGACGACACTCTGCGCCGCCTCCGGCTTGTCCACCAGATAGATGGTGGTGGGCGCCGTTGCCGCCGACGCTACGGACGACGCCGGGGCGAGCGGGAGCGGCGACGCCGGCGACTTCCAGGTGCCCAAGGCCCTGGTGGCGAGTGCCCTGGCTTCGTCCAAGGTGATATCGCCAGCCAGGATCAGTGTGGCGCGGGACGGATCGGCCACCCGGCTCCAGAAGTCGCGTACCATCGCGGAATCGAGGACCACCGTGCTGGCCGAGTCACCCGAGATGGGATAGTGATAGGGATGGCTCGACGGGTAGACCGTGTGGAAGAAGACACGGGATGCCACCGACGAAGGCCGGTCGCGCGCCTGCAGTAGTGCCGCGATGCGAAGATCGCGCTGGCGCTGGACGTCGGCAGAGGAGAAGGTGGGGCGCAGCAGCTCATCGGCCAGAATGCCCATCGCGTCGCCGAACGTGCGCTTGGGTGCGCGAAGCGAGAGCGAGAATGCGTCCCACGACGCGTTGGTCGAGAGCGACGCGCCTAGCAGCTCAAGCTGGGCGGCGAGCTGGAAGGCGTCCCGGCCGCCGGCGCCCTCGTCGAGCATACCGGCCACGAAGGTGGCGAGGCCGGGATGACTGCCGTCGAGCCGGGCGCCGCCGGCGATGAGCAGCGTGGCCTGGACCAGCGGCAGTTCGGTCATGGGGACCACCTGCAGCCGGAGGCCGTTGTCGAGCCGGGCGGTCTGCACGGTCGGCATCACCAGCCTGGGTGCCGGCGCCAGCGTTGGCGGTGTGGCGACGGCGGGTGCCTGGGCGTGGAGAGAAGTGGCAGCCATGAATGGCGCCAGCGCAAGGGAAAGCAACCTGCATGGGACGCGTGACGCGGGGCGCGGGACGCGGGTCTCGAGTCCCGCGTCTCGCGTCCTCACTCCCAGGCCGCCCGTACAGACGCCTGGGGAGATCATCCTGCCCGTCCTGTCCGTCATGGTGTCGCCCTCCCTGCCGCCGCGAGGTTCTGCTTGCCCTGTGGCACCACCGAGATGATCACTCGCGGGCCGGTGAGATAGGTGCGCACCACCCGCTGCACATCGGCGGCGGTCACGCCGCGGATCCGGTCGAGGTCGCGCTGGAAGCCGTCGGGGGTGCCGATGGCGTAGTAGTACTCGTTGAGCTGATTGGCCTTGGCCCGGACGCTCTCGATGCCGCTCAGGAAATCGGCCTCCAGGGAATTCCGCGCCTGCTCCAGTTCCGTCACCGTGGGTCCCTCGGCGGCAAGACGCTGCAGCGTCGAATCGACATCATGCTGCAGCTCGGGCAGGGCGTGCCCGGGACGGGCCGTGGCAATCACGCGGAAATCGCCGTCGAGCCGGGCGCCATTCTGGTAGGCGAACACGCTGCTCGCGTCCTGCTTGTCATAGACCATGAGCTTGGTGAGCCGAGCGTTCTTGGCGCCGCTCAGCAAGTAGGCCACTACGTTCAGGGGCGCGTCATCCTTGTGCCAGCCCTTCACGGTGTGCCACGCGTAGTAGAGCCGCGGCAGCTGGACCCGGTCTTCCAGGACCAGGCTGGTGTCGCGCTGGAGCGAGAAGGGCGCGGGTTCGGGACGGGTGATGGCCGGCCCCCGCGGGATGGCGCCGAAGTAGTGCTCCAGCAGGCGCTTCACGCTGTCGGCCTTGACGTCACCCGAGACGACGATCGCGGCGTTGTTGGGCGCGTAGTAGGTGCGGAAGAAATTCTTCACGTCTTCCAGCGACGCGGCGGAGAGATCAGCCATGGAGCCGATGACGGGCCAGGAATAGGGGTGCCCCTTGGGATACAGCATGCTCGGCAGGTGGTCCTCCACCATGCCGTAGGGCTGGTTCTCATAGCTCTGCCGCCGCTCGTTCTTCACCACGTCGCGCTGGAGGTCCACCTTGGCCGAGTCCATGGTGGGCAGCAGCCAGCCCATGCGATCGGCGTCGAGCCAGAGCATGAGCGGCAGCGCGTTGGCGGGGCCCGCCTCGTAGTAGTTGGTACGGTCCTCGGTGGTGGAGCCGTTGTTGTTGGCGCCGGCCGCCTCGAGTCGGCGGTCGAACTCGGGGTACGGCGCATGCTCAGAGCCCATGAACATCAGGTGCTCGAAGAGGTGGGCGAAGCCAGTGCGTCCCGGCTCTTCATCTCCCGAGCCCACATGGAACCAGGTGTTCACCGACACCACCGGCGCCGAGTGATCCTCGTTGACGATGAGGGTGAGCCCGTTCGACAGGGTGTCGATCACGAACGGCACGTGCAGCGGCGCGCCCTGGGCCGCGAGCGGCGGCGCGACCGTGGCTAGCGCAAGTGCAGCAAGTACATGTCGGTACTGCATCAGAAGCCCTCGGAGTGAGGAGGTTTCAGAATCACGAAAACACGAAAGGCGTGAAAGCACGAAAGTGGGCGCGGGGCAGGGAACCCGAGCAGTGCAAGCGCATGACGCGTGACTCACGACTCACGACCATTTCGTGCTTTCGTGTCCGTCGTGCTTTCGTGTCACCAACTTCGGACCCACGCCACCGGCGCCTTGAGTGCCTCCCAGAAGAGGAAACGGAGTTCCAGGTTGGGATTCTCGGAGATGGGGCTCGACGGCGTTGGTGACGTGTATGCCGTGAGCGCCACGCGGCGGGCCTCGAACCGGAGCCGGCACATGTGGAATGGATCACTGACGAGCAGCACGGTACTGAGGTTGCGCTGGTGCATCCACGCCGCCACGTCCGTCATGGAGGCGTAGGTGGAGCGGCCCCGGGGCACGACCACGATGGCGCTGTCGGGCACCCCCTGGGCCAGCAGCCAGTGCCGGCCCACCATGGCTTCACTGGTGGTGTCGCCGCGGCCCACCCCACCGGTGACGATGATCCGGGGGGTCAGGCCGTCGCGGTAGAGCCGCATGCCGTGCTCCAGCCGGGCCCGGAGCACCGGCGAGGGCCGGCCGTTGTACTGGGCGGCGCCCAGCACGACCACCGCATCGGCGGGATGACGCTGGTCCTGCTGGCTCACCACCAGCACCATGACCAGCCATATGGTATAAAAGAGGCCCGCGGCCACCAGCAGGACGCCGGCAACCTTGAGCCCCCGTCGCAGTGAAATCCGCACGCCGGAAGTTACGGCCGGCGCCGCCGGCTGTCACCGCCTCAAGTCGAACGTCTGGTACAGCTTGGGCACGTGCACTTCCTCGACGCCTTCTTCCTTGAGGAGCTTGGCCATGCCCTCGAGCGCGTCCGGGTCACCGTGGACACAGAAGGCGCGCCTGACGGGCCCGCCCAGCATTCGCACCCACTTGCGAAGCTCGTCCCGGTCTGCATGCGCCGAATACCCGTCAATGCTTTCCACCTCGGCGCGGAGCTCCATCTCCTCGCCGAAGACGCGGATCTTCTTCTCCCCGTCCCGGATGCGGCGTCCCAGCGTGCCCTCGGCCTGGTAGCCCACGAAGAGGATGCAGTTGCGGTGATCGCCGCCGTGGTTCTTCACATGGTGCAGGATGCGACCGGCCTCGACCATGCCCGATGCCGAAATGATGATGGCGGGACCGTTCATGGTATTGAGCCGCTTCGAGTCCTGCACGTCACGGGTGTAGTGCACCGAGCTGAAGTCGAAGAGCGGCTGGTCCGCCTTCACCATGGACTCCGTGTTGTCGAAGATTTCCGGGTGCATCCGGAAGACCGTGGTGCTCTCGACGGCCAGCGGGCTGTCCACGTACACCGGGATCCGCGGGATCTTGTTGCTTCGCATCAGGCCGTGCAGGGCGTAGACGATCTCCTGGGTGCGTCCGACCGCAAATGCCGGGATCAGCACCTTGCCGCCCCGGCCCACCACCCGGGTGACGATCTCGGCCAGCTTCTCCTCGGAGCCCACCGGCGACTCATGGCTGCGGATGGCGTAGGTGGACTCGATGATGAGCGTGTCCACCGGCCCGCCAGGCGGCTGCGGATCGCGAATGATGGGAAGCCCCCAGCGGCCGATGTCACCGGAAAAGATCAGCCGGTGCGGCTTCCCCTCGGTAATGCGGAGCTCGACGCTGGCTGAGCCAAGGATGTGGCCGGCGTCGGAATACTCCATGACAAGGTTCTTGCGCAGGTGCTGGGCGCGATGATACGGCACGGCGGTGATCAGTTCCTGCGTTGCCACCGCGTCACGCATGGTGTAGAGCGGCTCCGACTCGGGCGCCGCCTTCCCATGTCGCTGCACATACTCGAAGTCCATCTCCTGGATGTGCGCCGCATCCGCCAGCATCACCGCGCAGAGATCGCGGGTGGCGGGCGTGGTATAGATGGGGCCGTGGAACCCGCGGTTCACCAGCAGCGGCAGCCGGCCGGTGTGGTCGATGTGGGCGTGGCTCACCACCACCATGTCGATGCGGCGGGGATCGAACTTGAGCTCGCGATTGAGCTCGGCGGCTTCCTTCCGATGGCCCTGGAAGAGGCCGGAATCGAGCAGCAGCCGCATGCCGCAGCACTCGAGGAGGTGCATCGAGCCGGTGACCTGCCCCGCTGCACCGTGGAATGTGAGTTGGAGATCGGACATTGAGGAGAGGGGTTAGGGGTTAGGGGCTAGGGATCAGGGCGGACGGGCGGAGGCTTGTCTCTCAACCCTGGCCCCTAACCCCTAATTCCTGTCGATCAACGGGTGCCAAATAGCCGGTCCCCCGCATCGCCCAGTCCCGGCAATATGTACCCGTTCTCGTTGAGTTGCCGGTCGAGGGCGGCGGCGAAGACGGGGACGTCGGGATGGGCGGCCTGCATGCGCGACACGCCCTCGGGGGCCGCGACGAGGCAGAGGAAGCGGATCCGGCGGGCGCCCGCCTGCTTCAGCGCCGTCACCGCCGCCACCGCGGAGCCGCCGGTGGCCAGCATCGGGTCGAGGACGAAGAAGTCCCGCTCCTCCTCTCCCGCCGGGATCTTGAAGTAGTAATCGACCGGCTGCAGCGTGTCGTGATTGCGATAGAGCCCGATGTGCCCCACTCGGGCCGACGGAATGAGCTGGGCAATCCCGTCCACCATGCCGAGGCCGGCACGGAGGATGGGCACGAGGGTGAGTTTCTTGCCGGCCACCTGCCGGCCCTCCATCTGCTCCAGCGGCGTCTCGATGGCGACCGGCTCGGTTGGCAGGTCCTTGGTCACCTCGTACGCCATCAACATCGCGATCTCGTTCACCAGCTGCTTGAAGTCGCGCGTGCTGGTGCCCTTGTCCCGGAGCAGCGTGATCTTGTGCTGGATCAGCGGGTGGCCGAGAACGGTGAGGTTGGGGTAGGGGCTCGGTGGCATGGGCGGAATATGTGGCAGGTCGGACAAGGCGGACAGGGCGGACGGGACGGACAGGACGGACGGGACGGACCAGCGCTAATCCGTCCGACCAGTCCGCCTCGTCCGTCTGTCCGACTGTCCGTCTGGCGACGCCTACAGCTCTCCGTTGGCCACGGCGCGCACGATGTCGGTGGTGGATACCACGCCCACGAGCGCGTCGCCCTCGACCACGAACAGCCGGTGCACGTCGCCGTAGAGCATCTGCCGAGCCGCGTCCCGTACGTCCG
>CBINCZ010000009.1:0-16872 GCA_966249295.1 uncultured Gemmatimonadales bacterium | reverse complement strand
TGTTCCCGCAGGGTGTTGAGAATGCGGAGGCGCGCTGGCTCCCCCAGGAGCCGGAAGCGCTCAGCCACCTGGCTCAGCACGGCCTCGGGCATGGCGCTCACGACTTGACGGTCTCCGGCTCCTGGTCCACCGGCAACCCCGCTTCCTGCCAGGCGCGAATGCCGCCGCGCAGGTTGGCAACGTTCTCGAAGCCATTGGCCTGCAGCAGCGCCGAGGCGATGCTCGAGCGGCCTCCTCCCTGGCACTGCAGCACCAGCGGCGTGTCCCGCGGCAGCTCGTCGAGCCGGTCGGCAAGTGTCGCGAGCGGTACGTGTACCGCCCCGGCAATGTGGCCGGCGTCCCATTCGGACTGGCCCCGCACATCCACCACCGTGACATCTCCCTCCCGGGCTGCCAGTCCTGCCGCGTCCACCTGCGGAACCTGCTGCAGCTGGTTCTTCCTGCCCCAGGCAGCGACGGTGGACTCCGCGAAGGTGCCCCGCACCTGGTCGAGCCCGATCAGCGCGAGCGCACGGATGGCGTCGGCGGAACGGCCCGCCCCGTCGGGCACAATGAGGTAGATGTCGCGACCATAGGGAAGGAGAGATCCGGCCCAGGTGGTAAACGACTTGTTCAGCGGGATGTTGAGTGTGCCGGGGACGTGCCCCTCGGCGAACGCACTGGCAGGCCGCAGATCGACTACGATGCCGCCGGACGCGAGCGTTTGTGCCAATGACTCGGCATCGAGCGTTGGTGGATTGGGCCAGGCACCGAGGATGGCGGGGCCGTCACGATTGACGCGCTTCATCTCGGCGAAGTACGCTGGCGGCTCCGGCTGGCCCGCAAGCACGGCCTGCACGAACTCATCTTCATCGGTGATGCCGAAAGCCCAGTTCACCACGCGTTCGTAGCCCAGCGTAGTCTGGGGCACCGCGCCCAGCGCCTTGCCGCACGCCGAGCCGGCGCCGTGGCCGGGCCAGAGCTGGAGGTAATCGGGCTGTTCGGCGAAGCGGCGCAGCGAATGAAAGAGCTGGCGGGCGCTCGCGTCCATGGTGCCCGCGACGTGTGCCGCGCGTACCAGCAGGTCGGGCCGGCCCACATCGCCCACGAAGATGAAGTCTCCCGTGAAGGCGCCCATGGGACGCAGCGTGGCTGGCGTGTCGGTCACGATGAACGTGAGGTGTTCAGGGGTGTGCCCCGGCGTGTGCATTACATCGAAGCGCAGGTTGCCCACCATGAACGAGTCGCCGTCGCGCAGCAGCGTGGCGCCGGCATCCGCCGCAAAACGGTACTGCCAGTCGCTGCCCCCCTCGGCGGAGAGCAGCAGAGTGGCCCCGGCGCGTGAGGCAAGCTCCCGGCTTCCACTCACGAAGTCGGCGTGGATGTGGGTTTCGGTGACGTGGGTGATGTGCAGTCCCTCGGCCTTGGCAGCGGCCAGGTACTGCTCCACGTCGCGGTTGGGATCGATCACGATCGCTTCGCCCGTGGCCTGGCATCCCACCAGGAAGCTGGCCTGCGCCAGCCGATCATCGTAGAACCGCTTCAGCAGCATGACGACTCCGTTCTGGTCAGTGCGCCGTTTCGACGGCGCTGGACGGCGAGGTGCGCTGGAAGACAGCGCGATTCTGGTAGAAGACGAACCCGCCCACGGCGAGCAGGAAAATGGCAAAGGCGCGCTTCAGCTGCGCTGGGGTTGCCGCACGCACCAGTCGCGTGCCCGCGAGTATGCCCAGGATCGCGATGGCCGTGAATGCCAGCACGACGCCCCAGGGAATATCCACCTTCCCCATGTAGCCAAGGTAGGCCGAGCTGGTGTTCATCGAAATGATCACCAGCGAGGTGCCCACCGCTTCCTTGATTGGGACCCGGGCCAGCAGTGCGAGCGCGGGCACGATCAGGAACCCGCCGCCGATGCCCAGGATGCCGGTAAGCATTCCCACCCCCAGCGCAGTCAACGCGAGAAGCGGCAGGGAGAGTGACGGTGGTGCTTCCGCGTCCGGTGCCTTCCGGCCGCCCGCATTCCGGAACATCGAGATGGCGGCAATCAGCATCACGGCACCGAGGAGCAGCAGCTGGGTCTCGCCGGTAAGGAGCGGGGCGATGAGGTGCGCCGATCCGAAGGCGCCCAGCATGGCGACGAGCCCGAACACCAGGGCGGTGCGCCAGCGAACGTTGCCGTGACGCCAGTGCGAGAGCGCGCCCACGAGACTGGTGCCGCCCACGACAGGAAAGCTCATCGCGATGGCGCGCTTGGCCTCGAAGCCCATGACATACACGAAGATGGGGACCGTGAGGGTGGACCCGCCGCCACCCAGGGTACCCAGCGAGAGGCCGATCAGGGCGGCGAGGATGAGACCGAGGGTGAGCATGGGTTGAGGGCTGAGGGCTCGAGGCTGAACGCTGAAGGCTAATGGCTGAAGGCGTTGGCTTCGAGCGGCTTTCAGCTTTCAGCCTTCAGCCCTTAGCTCTTAGCTCTACCCTCTCAGCCTACATTACTACCCAGTTATATTGCCGGGTGACATGGCTCACTGTCAACAGTTGTGTCACGATGCACCATTAAGACGACTCCCATACAGACAGGTTGGGAGTTGGCGTTTGTGCCGAACTGAAACTTCCAACCTTGTGAGGCGTATACTGACTCATGGCTGAAACTCTCACACAAAACGGTATGCCATCCGTCTTTTCCCCACTGGCCAAGGCGCTCCTCGATGGGTTCAGCGAGGGCGTTGTTGTCTTCGATGCTGAGGGCAAGGTGCTCTACGCCAATCAGCAGGCTCGTTCCACCCTCAGCGAGGAAGATCTCCGCGATTCCGCGAGGGATCTGATGCCCCGTCTCGCCAGCCTCGGCGGCCGGCTGCGGCCGCTCCGGGTGGGCTCGCTGGAAATCGGCGAAGCGATGTTTCTCCCCGGCCAGGAAGGCGCCACAACGCTGGCCGCGCGGGAAAAGGAGGCTATCGTCCGGACGCTCGATGCGCATAATTGGAGGCTGGCGGAGACGGCGCGCGAGCTGGGGATCAGTCGGACCACACTCTGGCGTCGGCTCAAGGCATACGGGCTTCACCGCGACGGCCGGAGCAAATGGGCGCACACCTCGTAGCTCTTCTCGTAGCCGCAGCAAGCTTCCCGCAAGATACCGTTATCACCTACGCGTCCCCGGCCACCAGAACAGTGGTGGTCCGGGCGGCGGGGCACTACCAGGCCCAGGACACGACCGTCTCCTCGTACACCGCCCGGATCCGCTACCGGCTGAGCATGGGGCTCCCGGGGCGACGCTGGGCCCAGCCGCCCACTGCATCGGTGGAAGAGCAGGTGGGCACCGTGGCCTGGCGGCGGCCCAACGACCTCCGGATCAACATGGAAGGCCGCCGTCATCGCTCGCTGGCCGAGGGCCTGGATATATCGAGTTCATTCAGCCGGCCCTGGTTCGTCCCGCGCGGCGCGGGCGATTCACTGCGCGTATTCAGCGACGACTTTCCCGCCACCGGCGCACTGCATCCCCTCGCCAGGGGCGCCGAGCGCCTCTATCACTATGACCTGATGGACAGCGTGAGCGCGGTGATGCCGGGCCGGGCTCCGCTGCGTCTCTACAAGGTCCAGGTCATTCCCAAGCACGCCGCGCCGGCGCTGGTGGCGGGCCAGCTCTGGATCGACGCGGCCACCTATGACGTGGTCCGATTCTCCTTCCGGTATGTCGGTACCGGGCTCTTTGTCGCGCCGGATTCCGCGGGTGACGACTCAACGAGCGCGCGCCGGATCAACCGGCTTGCCAACCGGTACATCACGATTGACGTGGACCTCGAGTACGGCCAGCAGGATGGCCGGTACTGGATGCCCTCGCGCCAGACTGTGGTGGGCACGTTCACGATTCCGCTCACTCGAGGGAAGGTCATTCCGTTCCAGGCGTCGACGGAGTTTTCGGATTACGAGATCGGTCTTGACCGCCTCGACAGTCCAGACCGTCTGGACCGTCGAGAGGTCGAGGGGTCGAGAGTCGAGACGGGTGAGTGGCAGGGCGGGAGCTACGAGATCCGCCAGCCGCCCGACAGTGTCTTCGACAACTATGCCGGCTGGACCGATTCCCTGGGGCTCGACCACGATCCCGAGCGTGACGCCCAGGCGCGCGGCATGGTGGCGGACCTTGCCCGCATCATCGAGGAGCTGCCGGATGACATGACCGACCGGCGCGCCGTCGCCTTCGGGTATGAACGGGTTTCCGACGCGCTGCAGTACAATCGGGTGCAGGGTCTCTCGCTCGGCGTCGGCGCCCGGCTCAGCGTGCCGGGGATGGCGTTTACCGACATCTTCCCCACCGTGCGCTACGGCTTCAGCGACAAGCGCGTCACCGGTCGCCTCGCGCTGCTGCACGACGGGCCGAGTGGACGCTTCACACTTGCCGGCTATCGCGACGTGGCCGATGTGGATCCATTTTCGCCGGGCCGCACCCTGGCCAACTCGGCCAGCGCGCTGTTCACGGCTCATGATTACGGCGACTATTTCCTGGCAACCGGCGGCGAGGCGAGCTTCGTCACCTCAGTGGGGCTGGGAACCGATCTCGGTATCTCTCTTCGAGGCGAACGCCAGCGTTCCATGGAGCGGGAAGCACGTTCGTGGGTCAACGACGAACTGGGTGGCGATGGACTCATGCCGCTCAATCCGCCGGTGCTGGAGGGCGACTTCGGGACCCTCAGCGCCCGGCTCATGCACGTAGGCGGCTGGCGCTGGATGATCGCCGCCGAAGGGATGGCGGGTAAGTCACTGACCACCGGCCGGGCGTATGGCATGGCGCAGCGGAGCGTGGGTGGCTCACGCGGCCTGACGCTCCGGCTCAAGGCGGGCATCGCCGAAGCAGGAGCACCGCCGCAGTTCCAGTTCCGCCTGGGCGGGCGCGAGACGGTTCGTGGGTTTGATTACGGCGTGCTCACCGCGCCGTCATTCTGGGCGGCGCAGCTGGATGTGTCGCCGCTCAAGGGCACGATCCGGCCCGTGCTGTTCCTGGATGCGGGCCAGGCCGACGACCCAGATGCGCTGTTCCAGTCCAAGGCACTGGTAGGCGGGGGGGCGGGGGTCTCGGTATACAGCCCGCTACTCCACACGACGCTGATCCGGCTCGACCTGAGCCATCCGATCTCTCCGGACAATGGTGACGCATGGCGCTTCGACGTGGTCTTCTCTCCGGTTCGCTGATCCTCCTCGCGCTGGGCACGGCATGCGGCGGAGGCGAGCGCGTGGTGGTGGAGTGGACCGGCGCCGATACCGGGCAGGCGACGCTCAATGCGTCGGCCAGGCGCTGTGGCGGTGAGATTCAGCTCTTCGCCACATCGGGCGACACGGGAGTTGCCATGCTGCTCATTCCCTCCCCGAAGCTGCGGTTGAAGGTGATCGATCTCCCGGTGCTCACGCCGGACGATGCGCGACAGACCACTCCGGCAGCCGCAGTGGCGGCGCGCTGGCTCGATTCCGCCCGGGTCGACGGCTATCGCGGCGTGAAGGGCACCGTGCGACTCAACGCCGGAGAGCCGGTTCTCGACGGCCAGTTCCGCGCCGACCTGAGGCGAGAGGGAGACCAGGCCGAGGTAACGCTGACGGGCGAGATTCGGAGGGTGAGGGTTGGAGGATGCGCTGATAGCACCGGCGAGCTGAGCGCTCAGCGCTAATCGCTCAGCGTCCGGCGTCCCGCGTCCCGCGTCCCGCGTCCAATTAGATTACCCCCATGGAATCCACCTACTTCCGCCGTGGCTTTGGCCTCAAGACGGCAATCGAAGGGCAGCTCAGCGCCGACTATGCCAGCGCGGTGGTTGAGGCCCTGCGGGCCAACGAGTACATCCTGACCGCCGGGCCGCTCACCTTCCGGCTGGCCCGGGAATTCGGTTTCTGCTACGGGGTGGACCGGGCGGTGGACTACGCCTACGAGACCCGCGCCAAGTTTCCCGACCGGCGCATCTTCCTGGTGGGCGAGATCATCCATAATCCGCACGTGAATGACAAGCTGCGCGCCATGGGGATCACCATCCTGGCGCACAATCCCGACCGTGCCTTCGATTTCAGCGCCGTGACCGCCAATGATGTGGTGATCCTGCCGGCGTTCGGGGTCACCATCCGTGACTTCGAGCGGCTGCGTGAGCTGGGCTGCGTGCTGGTGGATACCACCTGCGGGTCAGTGCTCAATGTCTGGAAGCGGGTGGAGAGCTACGCGCGCGACGGCTTTACCGCGGTGATCCATGGCAAGCACTGGCACGAGGAAACCAAGGCCACCGCGAGCCAGGTGAACCGTCATCCACATGGCAAGTATCTCGTGGTGCTCGACATGGACGAGGCGCAACCGGTGCTGGACTTCATCCGGCACGGCGGCTCCGACGACGAGGCCGCGGCGCTGGCGGAGCGGTTTGCCAAAGCGACATCCCCCGGCTTCGACTTCCGCACCGACCTCACGCGGGTGGGGATCGCCAACCAGACCACCATGCTCTCGAGCGAGTCACTCGGCATCGCCGCGGCGTTCGGCCAGGCGCTGACGGACCGCTACGGCGCCGAGCACGTCGCCGAGCATTTCCGGAGCTTTGACACCATCTGCAGCGCCACACAGGAGCGGCAGGACGCCGTCGAGGCGCTGCTGCAGGAGCCGCTCGACGTCATGCTGGTGGTGGGTGGCTACAACTCCAGCAATACCTGCCACCTGGCCGAGCTGGCCGAATCGCGCGGGGCGCGGACCTATCACATCGAGGACGCGGCCTGTGTCGAACCGGACTCCGGCGCCATCCGCTTCCAGCCGGTGGGCCGGAAACAGGAGGAGCGCGCGGAAGGCTGGCTCGACAACGTCCACCGCATCGGTATCACCGCCGGCGCCTCGACACCCAACAACAAGATTGGCGAGACGATCGCGCGGGTGTGCGAGACAATGGGGGCGGGGGACTCGCTGAGCGCGGCCGTAGGGCTTAAGGCGTAAGGCGTAGGGCGTAAGGCATAGGGCGTAAGGCGTAAGGCTTGAGGCCTAAGGCTTGGGACTTAGCGAACAAGGTCCTAAGCCGTATGCCCTACGCCCTACGCCTTACGCCTTACGCCTTACGACTTCCCTCCCCACCGCCGCAATCGTCAACGGCGAACATCCCTCCGCCCGATTATTCACGATCACGAACCCCGGCACGCCCAGCTCCACAATCGTCTCCACCAGCCGAACGAGGTCGGCCCGCAGTCCGGGATTGGGCTCGCGGATCCGGTCGAATGGCGCAAAGGTTTCCACTGACGTCGTGTAGGTCATGCCCGGCGGCTGCAGGGCTCGGCACACCACGAAGGGCGCCAGCGCCGCAACGCCCTGGTCCAGCTGTTCGCCGATGGTTGGCATGCGTGCCCAGGAGTTGAGCACGTGGGCCACGCCGTGGGCACGGAGCACTTCGAGGTAGGCAGGGGTGAGGTAACCCGGGTCGCGCAGCTCCACCGCATAGCCCGCGTCGCGCGGGAGCTGCTCGAGAAACCGGTCCAGCCGCTCGGTGAACAGCTCCGGCGTCATCCCGGAGTTCCGGCCGAAGGGTGAAAACTCGAAGACGAAGGGCCCGGTGTGGGTTCGGAACTTCTCGTGGTACGGGGCGTACACGGCGTCCACAAAAAGCTCAGCGTTCAGGAAGTTCTCATTCAGCTGACCCGCGCGCCGCTTGTCCTGCCCCTTGGTCCACGTATGCACCGTGATTTCCTGCCAGACCTTGCTCACACATTCGAATCCAGCGGGCAACTGCTCGGCGTAGCGTTCGAGCGTGTGCGCCGCCGGCGGCGCGTAGAAGGCGGAATCGATTCCCACCGTGCGGAACAGCGGCCACCGGGTGCACTCACCCAGCAGCGCGGTGGACGCATCCTTCTTGGGGTACGGCCCTTCATAGACCAGGCCCACCCATCCCGGATAGGTCCAGGACGAGGGGCCGAAGCGGACGTTGGCAGGCAGCAGCTCGGCGAGTTGACGGAGTTCCGCCATGCGCTGAGCGCCAAGCGCTACGCGCTCAGCGTCACCCATGACTCACGACCCACGACTCACGACCTTGTACACGCCCCCATCCGCGCTCATCACGTACAGCTCCCCTTGGGCATCCTCGCCAAAGCTTGGCACGCTGCCGCCGGGAGCGAGCGAGGGCCTGGAGCGCTGCTCGGTCGCGGTGCCGTTCTGGTAACGGAAGCTGCGCACCCAGCCACTGCAGAAGTCGGCGTAGAAGTAGGTCCCCTGCAATGACGGGATCGCCTCGCCGCGGTAGACATATCCGCCGGTCACGGAGCATCCATCGGCATGGGTGTACTGCGTGACGGGCAGCACGAGGCCACTCCTGTCGCAGCTGCCCGACGAGAAGCAGGAATTTCCTTCCATGATGTTCCAGCCATAGTTCGCGCCCCGCCCGCCGCCGTCGGCACCGGGCGAGACATTCACTTCCTCGATCTGGTTCTGGCCTACGTCAGCGATATAGAGATCGCCGTTGCTCCGGTCGAAGCTGAACCGCCACGGATTCCGGAGGCCGATGCTCCAGACTTCGCCGCGGGCGCCAGCACTGTCGGCCCAGGGATTGTCGGCCGGGATGGCGTAGCCGGTGTCGGCGCTCACGTCGAGCCGGAGCAGCGAGCCGAGGAGGTCGCTCGCGTCCTGGCCATTGCCCTGGGGATCGCCGCCGGAGCCACCATCGCCCATGCTGACGTAGAGGTAACCATCGGGGCCGAAGGCGAGCTGGCCGCCGTTGTGGTTGCTGTAGGGCTGCTCAACCGTGAGCAGGATGCGGGCACTCGACGGGTCGGCAACGTTCGCGTCGGTGCCAACGTGATACTGCGCGATCCGGGTGTCGCCATTCGTGTCGGTATAGTCCACGAAAAAGCGGCCATCGGTGGCGTAGTCCGGATGGAAAGCGAGGCCCAGCAGGCCCTGCTCACTGCCGCCTGACACCAGCGAGGAGATATCAAGAAACGGCGTTGGCAGCAGCGCGCCGTCCTCCACGATCCTGATACGTCCGCCTTTTTCGACGATGAAGAGACGCTCATCGCCGGCAGGCGCAGTGAGGTAGAGGGGGAACGTCAAGCCCTTGGCCACCTGCTGGAGGGCGAGGGCCGAGGTGTCGGCTGGCGGCTGGTCCGAGGGGGCGCCGTTGGAGCAGGCCGCCAGGAGGAGCGACAATCCGGTGGCCAGGCACCCGAGCAGCGAAGACAGCATGTGAGCTCCAGGCTGGTGCTGCCTCAATATTACCGGATTCGGTGGACTGGGGCACTCGCTCTCAACGTCAAGTTGACCCAGATTGCGTGCATGACAGCCCCAGCAAAGGAGACGCCCAGCATGCGCGAGGTTCACTACGCCGGCGCCGGTGGGCCGGACGTGATCGAGTTGCGCGACGTGCCGATTCCCGAGCCCCGCGAGCATGAGGTGCAGGTTCGTGTCGCGGCCTCGGCGCTCAACCGTGCCGACCTGCTCCAGCGGGAAGGGCGTTACCCCGCGCCAGCCGGCTGGCCCGCCGACGTGCCCGGCCTCTAATTCTCCGGAGGGGTGGAGGCAACCGGGCCGGACGTGACGCGCTGGCAGCCGGGTGACCGGGTCATGGGACTTCTGGGCGGCGGCGCCCAGGCCGAAGTGGTGCTGGCCCATGAAGCCGAGCTGCTGCCGGTGCCCGACAGCATGGACCTGATTGACGCCGCCGCCGTACCTGAGGCCTTCCTGACCGCCTTCGACGCGCTGCGGATCAGGGCCCGACTGCAGTCGGGCGAGCGGCTGCTGATTCACGCGGTCGGAAGCGGTGTCGGGACGGCGGCGGTTCAGCTGGCCAAGCTGGCAGGCGCCACCGTGGTGGGCACGTCGCGCACGCCGGAAAAGCTCAAGCGGGCAGCGCAGCTCGGGCTGGATCTCGGCGTCAACACCGCCGAGCGATCGTTTCGCGACGCGATGCGGGAGCCGGTGGATGTCGTGCTTGATGTGCTGGGTGGGCCGGCGCTGGAAGACAACCTCGCGGTGCTTGCGCCGCGCGGCCGGCTCATCATGGTCGGCTTTCTCCAGGGCAGCAAGACGGAAGTGTCGCTCGAGCCGGTCCTGCGCAAGCGGCTGGAGATCATCGGCACCGTCATGCGCTCCCGCTCCCATGCGGAGCGGGCGGAGCTGGTGCGCGCCTTTGCCGACGCGGTCCTGCCGGCGCTCTGGGATGGCCGGCTCGCGCCGGTTGTGGATAGTCGCTATCCCATGGAGCAGATCGCCGAGGCGCATGCGCGGATGGCGGGGAATGGAGCGTTTGGGAAGGTATTGGTGGTTATCGATGTCGAGCGCCGGGCGTCAGGCGCCGAGCGCTAGACGCTCAACGCTCGATGCTCGACGCTTGGCGCCTGACGCCCCACCATCCCACTCGCCCTCTCAAGCGCCTCGCCCAACGTATCACACCACACCGCGCCCGGCACTTCATGCGTCCAGGTATTCCAGAGCGCGCGCACCTTGCCGTACTGACTGTCCATGACGCAGTGGGGAAGTCCCAGCAGCGTCGCCAGCACGTGCCCGTGCAGCCGGTCGGTGAGGACGACGCGCCCACTCGCCAGCAGGTCGATGCCATACTGGAGCCTGCGGCGTGCAGCGCTGCGAAAGAGGATATGGCGGCTTGCGCCAGTGACCGCCCGCCAGAGCTTCGGGCGCTGGTAAAGAGTGGCCATCATCCTGAGCGCAAATCCTCCCGGCTGGCCGACCCAATCCACCCGCTTGACCCATGGAGGCACGATCTCCAGCGGCAGTCCCTGCGACTCGTGGTCGGTGCGCGCCAGCAGTACGGCGTCATGAGTCGGGTGGAGCGGCCGGTCAAGCATGCCCACCACCATTCCCAGGTCGGGGCAGAGCTGGGTCGGCACGCCAAAGACCTCGGCACGCGCGTACGATCGCTCGGTGCGGACCAGGATGGTGAGATCGCGATGGGCGCCAAAGACTCGCCGGGCGCGCTCGAGCGCCCGGGGTGAGCTGAACTCGACCGACTGTGGCAGCTGAATGATGCGGTTGGCGGGGAAGTCACGGATGACCTGCTCACGGAACTCCTGGTGGGCGGGCCACAGATCTCCCAGATTGCCGCCTCCCTGGAGGCAGATAACCCCGTCACCCACGGCACGCGCCATCTCCTGGCGGCGATAGGTGCGCTGGCTGGCCACGTACACGGGAGCTTCAACGCCCAGCAGCTTGAGGGCCTCGAGACTGCCCAGCCAGATGAGGCTGTCACCCACGTTGGTGTAATCGGGAAAATCGACCAGCGCGACGCGCGGCGAGTCGCCGATCAGCGGCCGCAATGTCCTGAGAACCAGCCCGCGCATGCGAGACAGGAACTGCGTCGTGCAGTCTCGTGAGTTCATGCCGTAATGTGGGAGAAGTGGGGTGGGGCGGAGGTGATGGGACTCACAGTCGCAAGTCGTACGACTCATGCCGTACGACCTACGACTTACCTACAGCAACTCCATCTGCGCCTCGCCGCTCGTCCCGGCATCGGTTTGCTCCAGGAACCGATGCGCCCCCGACTTGAACCCGTAGCGCTCCTTGAGCCTGGCGAGGCGTTGCCGGAGTGCCTCGCGGTACGCCTCCGGAGCATGGTCGTGCCGGGCATAGGCCCGCCGGTAGCGGCTGGCGAGCTCGGGGAATTCGCGCTCGACATGT
The DNA here is from genome assembly GCA_966249295.1 of uncultured Gemmatimonadales bacterium. GTDB lineage: Bacteria > Gemmatimonadota > Gemmatimonadetes > Gemmatimonadales > GWC2-71-9 > CAMLHP01. The sequence continues at coordinate 5,276 of CBINCZ010000009.1, read as the reverse complement.
GGCATGAAGGTGCGACGGGCGGCTGGACCGAGTCGCAGCGATGAGCCGCCGGCAAAGCACGCGCCCGCCGCCTTTGCCGCCTGCAGCAGCCGTGCGAGATCGCGCGCCGAGTCGGTGATGCCCGGGATAATGGGCGCAATCAGGACGCCGGCATCGAGACCTGCCTGGCGCAGTCGAGAAAGCGCACGAAGCCGGGCGGCGGGGACGGCGGTGCGTGCCTCGAGCCGGCGCGCCAGGGCCCGATCTACTGTGGCAACGGAGATGTAGACGCGGACGGCATTGCCTGCCGAGAGGCGGCTCAGCAAGGCCGTGTCCCGCAGCACCAGCGGCGACTTGGTGATGATCTCGATGCTGAGCCCCGCGTACGGCAGCATGCAGGTGAGCAGCGAGCGGGTGATGCCGAACCGGCGCTCCGCCGGCTGGTAGGGATCGGTGGCCGAGCCGATGACCAGCGACTGACCGGCCAGGTCCCGGCTTGCGAGCGCCCGGCTCAGCAGCCGGTCGGCGCGCTCCTTGACCAGGATGTTGCGCTCGAAGGACTGGGCAGCCGGGAGGTCGGGGAGGGTCGCGGGTGCCAGGCCGGCATCGGCCGCGCGCTCGAGGGTGTACCGATGGGTATCCCGGGCGTAGCAGTAGCTGCATCCGAACTCGCAGCCGATGTAGGGATTGACCGACCAGAAGGGCATGCCGGTAGCGATGGGGGAGTTAAGCACGCCTCGCGCGGATATGCGATAGAACCGCGTGCCCCGGGCGCGCTCATCCAGCAGGGTCCAGGGCTCGGTGCCTGTCTCGAGCAGGGGGAGCTGGCTGCCCACGCCTCACCCGCACCGGCCCCAGCCGCAGTGGGCGCACGCAACGCAGCCCGAGGCATGCACCAGCGGGCCGGCACACTCGGGACAGACGCGGAGCAGGACGGTGGGAGCAAGCTTGGGTGACAGGGAGGAGGTGGAGACGGGCGCGGTCTGCGGGCAGGACATGAGGGCCTCGGCGATCGGTGTCCTGTAAAGGTACCCGAAGAAACACCGAAAGGCAAGTCACAAGTCATACGTCATAAGTCGTACGACTTACGACTTCCCAGAGTGCCCCGGCTCGTGCGGCAGGACGAAGTCTTCCGGCGTGGCCGGACGCACCCAGAGATCGACGGCCAGGAACAAGGTGCGGGACCAGGGAAAGCCCAGTGGCGGCACGACCAGCATCAGCGCCAGCGTCACCACGAAGAACAGGAGCCAGTCGGGCCGGGGCCAGGTGAGCAGCAGGTAGGCCACGAACCAGATCACGAACACCGTCTCCATGAGGACCAGGTTGATGAAGTACGCCCCCAGCCAGTAGCCCCGCTCGCCCCGCTCAAACCGGAAACCGCAGGCGGGGCAGGTGGGAAGCATGCTGAACCAGCTGGTGAAGACCGGATGGCCGCCACAGTGCGGGCAGTGGCGGCGGAGGGCGCGGGTGAGGAGGGCGTAGGGCATAGGGCGTGGGGCTCTTCATCCCCGCCTCACCACCGTCGCCACGCCTTCGTTCAGCCAGGCGGGATCACTGCGTACCGTCGCGACGGTGACGTTCACCGGCTGCCGAGCGAGGCCCGCGCCGTCGAGTCCTCCGGGAGAAAACTCGCGATAGTAGAGCGTGTCGCCCGCGTTACGGGCGTGCTCAACCACGAAGGCGGCGAGCAGTCCCTGCCACGCCTCCGGATCGCGGGTGGGATGCTCCCCGCGCCGATGGCGGTCGATGGCCTGGATGATGGTGGTGCGGTTCAGCTGGAGCGCTCGATAGCGCTGGCGGAGCAGGGCCTCTTCCCGGTGATGGAGTGCATCGCGATAGAGATAGAGATCACAGGAGCAGGCGCCAACCAGCAATCGCGCGGTGGTCTGGGCGGCGGGCAGGAGTGCACGCAGGGCATTGGATGCGGCCGGCGGGAGAAAATCGGCAGTGAGGGCCGGCGGCAGCATCGAGCGCACCTCGCTCAGCGTGAGCGGGCTCGCAAGGTAGAGGAAATGGCACATGGAAACCGCAGCCGCACGCGGCGTCAGATGGGCAGGTCGTCGCGCACCAGGACCAGGATGGCCGCCTGCGGTACCACGAGGTACTTCTGGTCCTCGTAGGTGATCTCGACGGCCGCCTTGCGGAAGTAGATGGCGTGATCGCCTACCTGCGCCTGCATGGTGCGGCGAGGGGTCTTGCGAGCGTCGGCCTTCCACGGCTCGTCATCGAGCGTGGAGAAGTCGGCCACCGGTTCGCCCGGGCCTACCGCCACGATCAGGCCACCCTGCACCTGCTGACCTTCCAGGGCGGTGGCCGGCAGGTAGAGCCCCACCCGGGTGCGTTCCTCGCCTTCCTCGGGCCGGATCAGCACCCGGTCGCCTACCACCAGGAGCTGCGGGGGCGGGAGTTTGATCGGGTCTGGCATCACTCGTCGGCTGCGGCTTCCATCTGGTGAACGGTGACCACCTCGACCACCCGCAGGCGGCGCATGCCGCCGGGCAGCCGAAGGGAAATTTCCTCGCCTTCCTGGCGGTCCTTGAGGGCGCGACCCAGCGGCGAGGCCAGGGAAATATGGCCGGCGTCGATATCCATCATCTCCGCCAGTACCAGCATGTAGGTGTCGTTTTCGCCGGACTCGAGATCGAGCACCGTCACGCGCGACCCCAGCCCGACGCGGTCGGTCGGGGCCTCGGTGCTGGCCAGCTGGGTGAGCTGGTTGAGCCGGGCATGCAGCTGGCCCAGCCGAGCCTGCACAAACTGCTGGCGCTCGAGCGCCGCCTTGTATTCCGAGTTCTCCCGAAGGTCACCCAGCTCGACTGCCTGGGCAATGGCCTGCGGAAGCGTCACGTTCAGCTCTCGGCTGAGCTCGTCGATTTCACGGCCCAGCTTCTCACGCATTTCACGGATCATGGGAGTATCGCCAAGGGACAATAAACACAGGGCCCGGGACCGCTCGGCCCCGGGCGTCGGACGTTGATGTCTATAGTATAGGGTGGGATTCGCTGGCGGGCTAGAGGCTGCGCGCTGAGTGCTTGGCGCGGTGCGCTTTACCCCCGCTTGAGCCACCGCCTGCAGTCTTCAGCCTTCAGCTTTCAGCGCTTAGCTTTTAGCCTTCAACGCCATTTACCGAAAAGGACATCGTCGTGCGCACGCTTCGACTTCGCTCTTCCCGATTCCTTGCGCTGCTGGGTGCTGTGCTGCTCCTGGGCGGCTTCGGTTTCATGCACCTGCACCTCGAGGCCAGTGTGCCCGCGGCAGACAGCACCGTGCAACATGCACCGTCGCAGCTCCTCCTCAAGTTCAGCGCGCATCCCGAGCCGGCGCTCGCGCGGGTGCAGCTGCTGGGCGCCGACAGCACCATGATCAAGACCGGCAAGCCGGTCGCCGGCGCGGATTCCCTCACGCTGGCCATCCCGATCACGGAGAAGCTGGCCGACGGGCGCTACACCGTTCGCTGGCGCGCCGCGGGCCGTGACGGGCACCCAGCCACCGGAGAATTTGCGTTTTCGGTCGGTGAATCGACTGGCGACAACGCTGCTGCGTCGGCGACGGTGTCGAGGGATCATTCAGCGAACTGAGGTCACGCGTCGAGCGTCAGGCGTCTGGCGCTCGACGCCTGACGCTTGACGCTTATGCCCCTCATTGATGCCGCCGCGCCCGTCCGCTGGGTTGCCTTCCTTGCCCTCTTTCCCCTGGCAGGCGCACTGGTCTTTGCCGTGCTGGCGCGGCGCCGGCTGGGCACCACCCATCCTGAGCTGACCGTCCAGCTGGTCGATCGGGGCCGGGTGGCGGGCGTGCTCGCGTCGCTCATCCTCCTGCCGTCCCTGGCACTGAAGCTGTATTTCCAGGTGCGGGCGTTCAGCATGCCGGGTGAGCCGCTGACCTGGGCCACGGCCCAACCAATCCTGACTTCCACAAGCTGGGGACATGGCTGGGAATGGCAGGGCGTCGCCGCCTTGGTGACGCTGGTCGGTTTCATGATCGCGGGACGCTATCGTTCCGGATGGCTGCTGGCTGCCGTCGGCGTACTTGGCCTCTTCGCAAGCTTCCCGCTGACGGGCCACGCGGTGGAACACCCGTGGGGCCCGCTGGTAGGCGTCGGCCTGCAGGGTCTCCACCTCGCAGGTGCTTCGCTCTGGCTCGGCACGCTGGCACTGGTCATGGGCGCCGCCATGCCGCTGTTTCGGCGCAATCCTGAAGGCGAGGCGCTGCTGGCCCTGCTGGTCCAGGGTTATTCGCCACTCGCGCTGCTGGGAGCTGGTACGGCAGCCGTGGCGGGTGTGCTTATCAGTCTCAATACGGTGGCATCCTGGCCGGCACTCATCGACACCGTTTACGGCCGGACGCTGCTGGTCAAGCTGATCGTATTGTCGGGCGTGCTGGCGCTGGGCTTCTACAACTGGCGCCGAGTGCGGCCGGCGCTGGGAGCAGAGCCAGGGGCGCGACGGCTCACCCGCTCTGCGTCGGCGGAACTGGCCATCGGAACGCTGCTGCTGGCGGTGACGGCAGTGCTGGTGGCCCTCCCTGCACCGGGACTCAATCACTGATGCGACGACTGCTTCCTCTCCTGCTGCTGGCGGTGCTGGCGTGCGCCGGCGGCGCGGCGACGGGCTCCGTGGCGCCGGCCGTGGCTTCGGACGCCGCCGCCGACTCGCTGCTCATGAACGTGCAGGACGCGGATTCCACCATTCAGGTGGAACTGCGCTATGCCACGACCAACAACTTCACCGGTGCAATCCTCCCGGGTTATGAGGGCAACACAGCCTACCTGAGGCGGGAGGCGGCACTGGCGCTGGCGCGGGTGCAGCGCGAGCTCCGTGCGGAGGGGCTCGGCCTTCGCATTTATGACTCGTACCGGCCGGTGCGTGCCACGCTCGGCATGGTGGAGTGGGCTGAGCGGACCAATCAGGTGCATTACCTGGACGACGGGTACATCGCGCGCCGCAGCCAGCATAACCTCGGCGTGGCGGTGGACCTCACGCTGGTGGACCTGGCGACCGACCGGCCGCTGGAAATGGGGACGCCGTTCGACACCTTCTCCGAAGCGGCGCACACCGCCAGTGCCACCGGCGTGGCCCGGGTCAACCGTGACCGGCTGGTGCGCGCAATGGAACGTGAAGGCTGGACCAACTATGCACAGGAGTGGTGGCACTTTACGTTCAAGGTTCCGGACCCCGTCGCGTTTGATCGGGTCATCCGATGATTCCTTGATTTTGAGGGGCGGACTCGATAACATGCCACTTCTCGGACCGGCCCCCGGTCCCATGTCTTCATTCCGACAGGAACCGTCTGTCATG